>VGWZ01000122.1 GCA_016873595.1 Nitrospira sp. | reverse complement strand
ATAAACATGGATTTAGACCCGGTCAAATTTTTAAAAGTGCTGTTTAGGGAAAATAAATCCGAAAAATAATGTATCACAAAATAAGCGAGAGTAGGAATTTTCAAAAAATGACTTTTTCTACAGACTCGTTATGCATTTCTCCTGATAATCCTCAAATATTTGGACATCCTTAGTTTGTTTGTTCGTAGGTGTTAGTCGCATCTGATCGAATCAGCTAATGTGCGGAACAGATGAAGAAGTTAACAATCTGACTGACATCATCTGATAGGTAAAATTCTCTCTTTTATACTTTTTCATGATAATGCCTTAATATCCTCTCTCTCCCCACTCCCCTTATCCCCTTTGAATAAATCTTAACAAACTCTAATCTGTCTGATTACTTAATAAACAAATATCTGCCTCATTTCTCCCCTCTCCCTCAATCCGCCGGGCAATATGAATGATATTTCTTGAATTGTGTGCCATCCTTAAAAACGAAATTCCATATCCTCCATCCTATTTAAGCCGCCGGATTCGATGATGGCAAGGTTCAACTACACAGAACAAATACTTCAATTCATCTTCTGTATGTTCCTGCAAAAGACGGAAAAGTTTACGGTGCACATCTTCAATAGATAATGGAGTTATCTTCAAAAGAATAACTCCTGCTGATAACAATTCCTCCAGAAAAACGAGGGCTCCGAAATCCTTATCTCTTGTTACAAATATTCTATTAGTTTCGATAGCCACTTTAAGTAAATCTCTATCTGCTGCTCGATGCATGCCAAGCTCTTTAACAGTTCTAACATCGTGGCCCCATTCTCTAAGCTGATTAACTGTTATTTTGTAAACATCATGGTCAGCAAGAAAATGCATTTAGACTGTCTCTACATGGATTTCTTCAGAGCGGACTAAGTCGGTAGCATATTTTGCACAGGCCTTAATATCTTCAATAGTAATATCTGGATAGTATTTTTCGATAATTTCATTAAAAGGGATATTTTCCTGAATTAATTCAAGGACATTTTCTACAGGGATTCGCGTTCCAGCAACGCAGGGTTTTCCAAAATGGATAGCAGGATCTATTACTATCCTATCTTTATATGCCTTTTTTGTAGACATTATTTATCATCCTCCACTTTCTTTTATACCTTGTCTTTGTTAATATTCTATCATTTCATGCATTCAGCGAGATAATCTTCAAGTGTCCCCATCTTTTCTGCTTCATCAAGAAAAAGCCTTACGGCGGTCTTGAGCATTTCTTTAGCATATTCAATGTTGCTACCACAGCTTGAGATATCAAGTTCTGGGCAGTAGGCAACGTATGTATCATTCTCCTTAAAAACGATAACATCAAAATCGATTTGTATCATAAATATGCCTCCTGTTGATCTGTTATAATCTTTTTGCTCTATTATACCAAAAATTTGTTACGTGGAACTGAATTATAAAAATTACACAATACCTCACTATCCTCTCCTTCTCCCCTTTGTAATAAATCTCGATAGAGTCAATCTTGGGGATTGTCTCGTGACTAATAAATTTTCTAAATTGAAGTTTTGTAGAAGCCGACAATCAGGCTGATTAAGGTTTGTAATATTTCTTCTTCTTTGGCAAATAGTCCTGTTCAACATGTCCGCCATAATTGTGTGGATACTTATACCCTTCACCATGTCCTAATTTCTTTGCACCGGGATAATGGCTGTCTTTTAAATGGTCAGGAACCTCCATAGTCTCTTCAGTAGAGACATCTTCCATTGCTTCCTCTATTGCCTTACAACAGGCATTGCTTTTTGGAGCAGTTGCAACATAAATAGTTGCCTGTGCAAGAGGTATCTTCGCCTCAGGCATGCCGATGAATTCTACTGCCCTTAAAGCAGATGTAGAAACGACAAGAGCCATTGGGTCAACATTTCCCACATCTTCTGAGGCACAGATCACGATGCGTCGAGCAATGAATCGGGGGTCTTCACCGGCATAAAGCATCTTTGCAAGATAATACACCGCAGCATCGGGGTCTGAGCCGCGCATGCTCTTGATAAAGGCAGAGATTGTATCGTAGTGCTGATCACCTTTTTTGTCATACACAATATGCTTTTTCTGGATTGATTCTTCTGCAATATTCATAGTAATCCTTATATGACTATTCGTATCTGGTTCTGTTGTCAGGCAAGCAATTTCTAATGACGATAAGGCCTTTCTCGCATCACCGTCAGACATTTCTGCAATATGGTCAAGTGCATCCTCATCAGCGACTATCGTAAGATTACCCAGCCCGCGATCTTTGTCACTCATAGCACGTCTCACTATTTCTAATAAATCTTCCTTTGTGAGAGGTTTTAACTGGAACACCTGACCCCTTGAAAGAAGAGTCGAATTTACATAGAAGAACGGGTTTTCTACTGTAGCAGCTATGAGTGTTATATTCCCTTCTTCAACATCAGGGAGCAGAGCGTCTTGCTGGAGTTTATTAAACCTGTGTATCTCATCTAAGAAGACAATGGTGCGAATACCTTTAGCTTTCTTGTTTTTCGCATGCTGTATCACCTTTCTGAGTTCATCAAGACCGATAGTGGCTGTATTGAGCCATTCAAAATGTGCCTTTGTCCTGTGAGCGATTATTTTTGCAAGAGCTGTTTTACCTATTCCAGGCGGCCCGTACAAGATGAGAGAGGTGATTCTGTCCGCTTCTATAGCCCTTCGTAATAATTTCCCTTGACCAAGGATGTGTTTCTGTCCGACATATTCGTCAAGTGTTCTTGGACACATGCGGTAAGCAAGAGGGGGTGTGAGAGGTTCTTTTTCGAATAGTGCCATATCTTATGTTTGCTGATATAGCAAGGGTTTTTCAAGCAGTATTCATTATTTAGATTTGATATGTTGAAGGTATTAAGGAAATGATATACTATTTATATTTTCGTAGTGTTTGAAATGCCACAGGTTTTGGAGGAGGGATTAGTTATGTTCCATATCAAGGAGTTACTAATATAAACGTACTAAATGCTGTTACGCTGTCATTGCGGCTTGTCCGCAATCCTTCTGAAAAAGAAAGATTCCCGACAAGCGGGAATGATAAAAATGTAAAAACAATAAATGCGTTTGTATTACTTTAGTAATTTTTTATTTCTTAGCAGACGATGACTATTAACTATTTACAATTTACTTCTATTTTCTAATGGCCTCTTTCTTTGTCCTCCTGGCTTTATTCATCTGGAGCTCTCTTGGGGTAGTGGTCAGGCTCTCGAATGTTCCAATACATGTTCTCATTTTTTATTCTACCCTTGTGAGCATCTTTGTTCAGGGTATAATCTTAACCAGAAAAGAATACAGAACAAACTTTCCAAAGGGCAGAAAGTTTCTTTATCTGCTCATTTTAGGTCCAATTGTGCTTCTTAATAACTTCACGTATTTTTATGCATTTCACAAGACTACCATTGCCAATGCAGTACTTACCCATTATATTGCCCCTGTGCTTGTTGCCTTTCTGGCACTGATATTTCTGAAAGAGCCGTTAACAAAGCGGATTATAATCTCGATAGGTATTGCAAGTATTGGTTTATGGATTATGGTGGGTGTAGAACCAAAAGGTTTTCTTGATTTGTTGAGTCATCCTGACAGAGATACAGTGGGTATTCTCTTTGGACTCTTTTCAGGGGTTGCATATGCAGTAATTATTATTATTGTAAGAGTCTTTGCTCAGAGTTATAATCCTGTTGTGTTAGTTTTCTCTCAAAACCTTATCATAACTATTATGCTTCTTCCCTTTGTGAGCAGTTTCCCGGCCCAGGCTATATGGAGTTTTGTCCTCTTAGGTACTCTGCATTCTACTATTGCACCCATTTTATATTTCAGAGGGATGCGTGAGTTGACGGCAAACAGGACTGCGGTACTTGGCTATCTTGAGCCTGTTGGTGCTATAATTTTTAGCATGGTATTCTTAAATGAGGTATTGACGATGAGCGTTGTGATCGGTGGATTGTTTATAATATTTTCAGGGTATATTACATTAAGAGGAGGTTAATGTGCAAAAACTTATTCCTGTAGTTTTATTGTTCACACTCATTATTCCTTTTAAAGCAGATGCAGATGAAATTATAAAAAAGGATGAATCGCTTAATCTGGAGCGATGTATCGAAATAGCCCTTAAAAAACATCCAAATATCATTGCTGCACTGAGCACAGTGAATGTAAGTCAGAGCAAAATCGGTCAGGCAAAGGCAAACTATTATCCACAGATAAGCTGGTCATCAGGCTATAGTAAGTTATCTTCTGTTTCCAGTACGAAAAGCCAATTTTCCAGCAACACAAACCATTCATTTGACGAATATTCAAGCAGTGCAACGCTGAGCCAGAATATCTTTGATTTTGGTAAAACCGCAACAAATGTGAATATTCAGAGGTTGAATCTAAACTCCTCCCGCTCAGATCTTGAGAATGTCACAGACCAGATAATTTTTAATGTGAAACAGGCATATTATGGAGTGTTGCAGGCAAAGAGAAATAGGGATGTTGCTGCAGAAACAGTGAAACAATTCGAGCTGCACCTTGAACAGGCAAAGGGTTTTTTTCAAGTGGGAACAAAGCCGAAATTTGATGTCACAAAGGCAGAGGTGGATTTGAGTAATGCAAAGCTGAATCTAATAAAGGCGGAAAATGCGCTCAGGGTAGCACGGGTGACCCTCAACAATGCAATGGGTATCTCTATTGCCCCTGAATATTATCTTGTGGATACCCTTACATTTAAAAAATATGAGATTCAATTTGAGAAGGCACTGGATATGGCATATACCAATAGACCTGATCTCAGATCAATCATTGCAAAAAAAGAGGCAGCAGGAGAATCTATCGAACTTGCAAAGAAAGATTACTATCCAAACTTATCTGGTAATGCAAGTTACAGCTGGGCTGGACAGAGATTTCCACTTGAGGATGGGTGGAGTGCAGGGGTGACTCTTACATATCCTCTCTTCAGTGGTTACTTGACTAAATATCAGGTAGAAGAATCAAAGGCAAATCTGAATGTTCTTAAGGCAAATGAAGAGTCGTTACGGCAGGGAATACTCCTTGAGGTTCAACAGGCATATCTCAATTTACAGGATGCAGAGGAAAGGATTCCCACTGCTGAACTCGCGGTAAGGCAGGCAGAGGAAAATCTTGATATTGCTAATGGCAGGTATGCAGCCGGCGTGGGTAATCCGATAGAGGTTACCGATGCACAGGTAGTATTTACCAGTGCTAAGACGGCTTACATCCAGGCGCTTTATGACTATAAAGTTGCTCAGGCGAGCCTTGAGAGGGCAATGGGGGTAAAATGAAGAAGATAATTATCGGTATTGCGATTGTTATTGTTCTTGGCATAGCTGCATTTGTTGTATTCGGGAGTAAAGGGAACGAATTAAAATTTAAAACTGAGAAGGTAGAGAAAGGTGATATACAAGCAACTGTTACTGCCACAGGTACTGTAAATGCGGTAACCACCGTGCTTGTTGGAACACAAGCTTCAGGAACAATAAAACATATATATGTGGATTTTAATTCTCCTGTAAAACAGGGACAGTTGATCGCACAGATAGATCCGGCTACTTTCGAGGCACAGGTGCAGCAGGCAAGAGCAAATCTCCTTTTAGCGAAAGCAAATGTGGAGAAGGCAGAGGCATCGCTCCTTGATGCAAAAAGAACGATGGAAAGAAATAGGGAATTATTCTCTAAAAACCTTATTGCGAGGAGTGATCTGGATACCTCAGAGACAAATTATGACGCAGCAAAAGCCCAGGTAAGCGCTGCAAAGGCTCAGGTTGCACAGTCAGAAGCAGCTTTAGAATATGCAGAGACAAACCTCAGGTATACAAGGATACTATCTCCAGTGCACGGGATTGTGGTATCAAGGAATGTGGATGTCGGACAGACTGTGGCTGCAAGTTTTCAGACCCCGACGCTGTTCAATATTGCCCAGGATCTCACAAAAATGCAGATTAATACCAATGTAGCTGAGGCAGATAT
>VGWZ01000121.1 GCA_016873595.1 Nitrospira sp. | reverse complement strand
AATGCCTCTATCTGCCTTTCATTCAATCCCAATTCTCTTAAGTCTACTTGTCTTTCCTTCGGGATACTCGGAACTAAATCCAGGATCCTGTCTCCGGGCCCGTTAAACGTTACTACAAAGAAATTGCCTTCTTCTAAAAACTTAGGTTCAGTCAAGCCATGCTCATTCATAAGCCGTTTCATCTTGCCAATGCCTGTGCCGAATTTCTCCATATCTTTTGTTTCGTGGAAAATGTCGCAGATTTTCTTGTTTCTTGTGGCATGATGACCCTCGAGACTCTTAATGTTCAAACCAGGCAAAAGTCCGCCAGGACTGCTTATCTCTATCCTGTCATCGAAGATAGAAAACATAATCGGTGCATAGCGATAAGTATAATCTCTATGGGCAATGGCATTGATAACTGCCTCCCTTATTGCTTCGTATGGGTACTCTGGTATATCAACTCGTTTGAATTCAACAATCTTACTGGCTAAACGAGTATTTCTTCTAAAAAAGTGCTCAACCTCATCAAGCATTTTATAAATAGGACCTTTAATTTCTTTTGAATCAATAAATTCAGTCCGTGTGACTCCTTTGAATCTTGCAATCCTTATTTCATTTTGCGGTATGTATTCAGAAGGGTCTTTCCCAAAGAAAATTAAGCCTGCATTGGTGGGATGAAGATTACCGTTTTCTTCCTTTACTACCTTTAATGTTTTTATCAAAAAATCTTTTATTGTGATTTTAGGAATATCAACTCTAAGTTTTATTGCCCTGTTTTCAAGGAAATTCTTTACTTCTTTCTCATCCATTGCTTCATAACCTGCTTCATGACAGATAATCTGGTCAAAGGAGGCTTTGCTGAACGTACCTTTTTCATCAAGATAAGTAATGAGGCTGTGCAAGACCTGCACCTTTAATTCTTCTATGTTTGAAAAACGCTTATAAATAAATGAATCTTTGATTGCTTTTATAAATTTCTGCGTATCCTTGTCTTTTTTTGAGTCATCTTTGCCTTTAATGAAGATCAGGGCATCTGGTTTGGATTTGATAAAAGTCCTGAATTCTTTTTCTGTTGGTGAAAGACTGCCTTTACCTTTAATCCCGTATTCATTTCCGATGATGCCGATATAAATATCACTGTCTCTGACCTGTTTAAGATAGGTTGAGACAGGTGGTCTGCCTTTAGCAGGTAGGTCTTCGAAAAGAAAAACATCAAAACATTCCCGAAGGGTTGAGTTACTTACGATGGTCTCTTTTATTGCAAGTCTTTCTTCTTTAAGCTCCTTTTGATGAGCACTTACAAATATTCTATATTTTTTCATGTTGCAAAAAGCCTCTTCTTCGTCTCATTAATAATTTCTTTTGGCTCACCAATAATTTTCAAAGAATCAAGACCTCCTGTTTTAACAACCTCAGGGGAATTGAAGACATAAGGATTCTCTAATTCTTCAATGCCTCCCCTCTCAAACTGCTTAGCAAGGGCAAGCAACGTTTTTGAAGTTTTTTTAGGGAGACTCTTGAACCAGTCGCCATGTTTATACTGTAAAGCGAAAACACGCTCTGCACGGCTCTTCGGAGCAATGCCATATCCTATCTCTGCAAGAACATCGTAAAGGTCATAATCCTTGCGTTTCAAGAGTTCACGGAGTAACCGCAAGCCCTGTCCACCGTCAGGAAGTATTTGAATTAAATATTTTCGTTCCTGAGGGTCTATCCAATAGTCTCTAAAATCATCAAAGCTTTTGATTTCCTCTGTTAAGCGCGACGCAATCATCTGACTATACTCCTCAACAGTCACCATTCCTATTTTACCTTCTACTTTTGTAACGATATAAGTGCCTGCAGGATTTACACGGACATCAAAACCTTCTACGCGGAGTATTTTTTCTTTTCTCTCTTCCTCAGGTTCTTTCGGTTCTCGTGTTGGTGTATGTCTGGTTGTAAAAGATTTTCCCAAAAGACGGGTGGCATTTGTGTAATCATAGACACGAAACATCAATTTATTGGTAGGTAGATGGATTCTTGAACCTCTTCCCATCATCTGTTGAAATGAAATAGGAGAGCGGACAAATTTAAAGAAGACGACATTACGAAGTATCGGAACATCAACACCTGTGGTGATTAAATCAACTGTGGAAGCGATAAAGTGGCTGCGTTCAGAACCACGTAAATCAGAAATATATTCACTACCTCCAACAGCAGCAGTACATTTGAAAGCATAAGGCTCTAATCTTTTATGCTCATTCTTCGCACACCACCCGGCATAGAGATTATTCATTTCGGTGGCTACTGCATCTGCGTGGGTATCACGAACGCAAAAGACAACCGTCTTCTGAAGGGGTCCACCAGTCTGTAAGAGTAACTCAAAAAAATCTTTGCACCATGCCTTAACTCTGTCAGGCAATTGAATAATATCTTCAAATGAAGTTGCTCCGTAATGGGAACGCGCTTCTGCACTTATAACCTGCTGGCCTGTTATGGCATCTGTTGCACCGAGGCGTTCTATATCTTCACGGTCAACACCTGTTTCATCTAAATCAGTTATACGCCTTACTATCTCGCATGCAGGGAGATACCCATCTTCTATCCCTTGTGTCATGTCATATTCATAAACAGGCTCACCGAAGTATCTGAGGTTATTTGCAGTAATCTCTTCATCTGCTTGCCGTTCTTCTGGCGACCCACCTTCAAAGGAGCGTGGAGTTGCAGTAAGACCGATTTGAACAGCATCCGGGTTTTGCCGAAGCACTATGCTCCATTTCCCCCAGGCACTTCTATGGCACTCATCAATTATGATATGGCTGAAATAGTTTTGAGGATAATTTTCAAGAAAATATTTTGCATCTTCAGTTTCCCCTGCCACATTAAGTGTTTGATAAGTTGCGATTAGAATGCGCGCATTCTTCTGAGGATTTGCTGTTGTTACTTCTGCTGCATCAGATCCAAAAACATTCTGGAAAGCTCCAAGCCCCTGGGTGCGCAACTCATCACGGTCACAAACGAAGAGCGCACGGCGAAGCTGTCCGGCATCTGCAATCTTTTTTAAAATATGTACTGCAATAAATGTCTTTCCTGATCCAGTTGCAAGGAAGAGAAGAAGTCTTTTTTCAGCTCTTGCTATTTTCTCTATAGCAGCTCGAATAGCTGCATCCTGATAATAGCGTCTGCTTGCCTCTCCACCTGGATAAGGAACAAGGAGTGGTTTTGCTGGTTCGCTTTCCAGTGAAAATCCAACCCTTTGTTCATAACGCTCACAGAGGCTTTCAGGAGTTGGAAATTCTTCAAGTGGAAAGGGTCCTTCCGTTCTACCTGTAAAGTGGTCGTATTCCACAAAGAGATGTCCGTTGGAGGAGAAAACAAAAGGCACATGGTTGAAACGCCCGTATTTTTTTGCTTGCTCCAGCCCTTTATCCGGTGGCTCATTGCTTTTCTTTGCTTCTATTAAGGCAAGTGCTACTGGTTGTGCGTTGATGTTGACCTTAATACGCAGAAGATAATCAATCCTTCCCCGCTCTCTGCGTCTCGGTCTGCCATCTATAATATCAATCCCTCGTTCTGTCTCCTCGCGATGAATAAGATCCTCTGTCCAGCCTTTTTTATGCAGAGCTGGGTCAATCAGTTTTGCTCTGGTGTCTGATTCGGTAAGAGGTTTCATTCTTTTCTTAATAGTTTATATCAGCCTTTCATCCCAGGGCCAATGTAGAATTATCTCTACGAGTCATCCATACTTTACCAATCATTTCTTCTTTTCCTCCCGAAGAAAACCAATTCGGCGGTGTTTTGGTTCTGGAGGAGCCATCAACTGACGGATAGCATCAAAAACAACCTTGAACTGTGCGTCATATTTTTTCTCTAAGGCATCAAGCTTACGAGCCAGTTCTACATTTGAGGCAAGCATCTGCCGGAGTCTAACAAACGCTCTTACAACGTGGATACTTGCTTGTACAGCAACGGGGCTATTTAAAACAGTAGCAAGCATGATTGCCCCATGTTCAGTAAATGCATAAGGCAAGTTCGGCGAGAATTTAAGTTTTTTGAGGTGGTCACAGTTTGTGACCACATCTTCTTTTTCTTCTTTCGTTAATTGAAACATAAAATCGTCTGGGAAGCGTTCTCTATTGCGTTTAACCGCTTGATTTAGGACTTTTGTTGGTACACTATAAAGCTCGGCTAAGTCAGTGTCCAACATTACCTTTTGTCCACTGATATAAAGAATAGACCGTTCAATCCTTTCCATGGGCACTATAGATTCTTTAAGTTTCACACTCGATATCCTTCAAGCTTCTTTTATATAAATGCACCTTCATATAGCACACTTCACAAATACACCCAATAGCAATTCTCATCCCTTGTCCACTCTGGAATCTTTAATCTATATTCAGCACTACGAGACATGAACTCCTTATCAAAATGACAACTTATTTTGCATTTGTATAGTGATAATTTGGGTTAAACATTTCTACCTTCCACAGAACTATTAAAAGCCTATCAAAAAGCCTTTTGTTTATCAAGAAATAATAATTTGTTATACTTTTCTTATGAAGAATCAAGAGATTGCAAGGATATTTAATGACATTGCTGATCTGCTCGAGATAAAGGGTGAAAACCCTTTCAGGATAAGGGCGTACAGGCGTGCAGCACAGAATATAGAGGGACTCACAAGAGATGTTGCAGAAACACCAAAAGATGAGCTTATGAAAATCCCTGGGATCGGTCAGGACCTCGCAGGCAAGATTGAAGAGTATGTGAAAACAGGAAGACTTCAGTTTTATGAAGATCTCAGGAAAGAAGTGCCTGAAGGTCTCAGTATCCTTCTTTCTGTTCCCAGCCTCGGCCCCAAAACCGCAAAGCTTTTGTTCGAGAGATTAAAGGTAAAAGACATAGAAACCCTTGAAAAGCTTGCCAGAGAACATAAGCTCATAGGCCTGCCCGGTATAAAAGAAAAGACAGAAGAGAATATACTCAAAGGCATTGAGATGGTGAAGCGAGGGATGGAGAGGCAGCCATTAGGGAAAGTGCTCCCGTATGCCAATGACATCCTTGAACACTTAAAAAAAGAAGCCCCGATGAAAAAACTCACTATAGCAGGAAGCATCAGGAGGTGGAAGGATACAATCAAGGACATAGATATACTTGCTACATCAGAAAATCCTAAAGAGGTGATGGATATCTTTGTGCATTTGCCCCATGTGAGGGATATACTGATGCATGGACCTACAAAGTCGAGTGTGATTATCAATGAAGGATTGCAGGTTGACCTGCGGGTTGTAGATGAGGATAGTTTTGGCGCTGCATTGGCATACTTTACCGGAAGCAAGGCACATAACATTAGATTGAGGGAGATGGCAGTAAAATCAGGACTTAAGATAAACGAATACGGAATATTCAGAGAAAAAGATAATAAAAAGATTGGAGGAAAACAGGAAGAAGACATATACAGAATTTTGGGTCTCCCCTACATTCCACCAGAGCTCAGGGAAGACACAGGTGAGATAGAGGCTGCGATGGCTGGAGGGCTGCCTGAACTCGTTGAGCTGAAGGATATAAAAGGTGATCTCCATGTCCACAGTAAATGGAGCGATGGGAGCCACGACTTTGAGGAGCTGATACACGAGGCGAAAAAGAGAGGGTATGAGTATATCGCAATAACGGATCATTCAAAGGGTCTTGGCATCGCGAGAGGACTGAATGCTGAGAGGCTGATGGAGGAGAAGAAGGAGATAGAAGCAATAAATAAAAAGTTAAAGGGGTTCCGGCTGATCATGGGCATAGAGGTTGATATTCGGAGTGACGGACTGGATCTTCCAGATGATGTTTTAAAAGAAATGGATATTGTTGTTGCATCGATTCACTCTGGTTTCAAACAGGGTAGAGAGCAGGTAACAAGGAGACTTGTCTCTGCCATGAAAAACCCTTATGTCTCAATTATTGCCCATCCAACAGGGAGATTAATCGGAGAGAGGGAACCATATGACGTTGATATGAATGAGGTTCTTAAGGTTGCTAAGGAGACCGGGACTGCTATTGAGATAAATGCATATCCCCTCAGACTGGATTTAAATGATGTCTATGCAAAAATGGCAAAAGAGAAGGGAGTGTCAATAGT
>VGWZ01000120.1 GCA_016873595.1 Nitrospira sp. | reverse complement strand
TTAACAGAGATTAAAGCAATGTCTGAAGAGCTCAGGAGAAGTCATAAAAAGAAAGGGAAATAAAGCATACAATCTTAGTGGTGGCTTTCGATAAATGTCCTGAGCCATTTGCTTCTGGAAGGGTGCTTGAGTTTTCTTATTGCCCTGGCTTCTATCTGTCTTATCCGCTCGCGTGTAACATCAAATTCCAGTCCAACCTCTTCAAGTGTATGTGGGATATCTTCGCCAATACCAAATCGCCTTCTTATTATTTTCTCTTCCTTGGGAGAGAGAGAGCATAAAATTTTGTCAATTTGCTTTTTCATTTCGTCTCGTATAGCGGCATCAAGTGGAGATAACATTGCCTTATCTTCTATAAAGTCTCTTAGATAAGAGTCTTCTTCTTTCCCGATCGGGGTTTCAAGAGATATAGGATTTCTTGAGATTTTGAGTATTCCCTTTATCTTTTCCACGGGAATCTTCAATCTTTCAGCAATTTCATCAACAGCAGGCTCTTTGCCCTGTTCCTGGACAAATTCCCTTGTTGTCTTGGTTATTTTATTGCACGTTTCCACCATGTGTACTGGTATCCTTATTGTCCTTGACTGGTCAGCAATTGCCCTTGTTATTGCCTGCTTAATCCACCAGGTTGCATAGGTACTGAACTTGTATCCGCGCCTGTACTCGAATTTATCAACAGCTTTCATGAGCCCGATGTTTCCTTCTTGGATGAGATCCGAAAAACTCAACCCTTTACTGAAATATCTTTTTGCAATGCTGATTACGAGGCGTAAATTAGATTCTATCATCGTCTTTTTTGCTTTATGTACTTCTCTCTCCCCATCCAAAAGAACCTTAACGGCCTTCTTCATTCCAGCGAACTTTAGACCAAATAATGTTTCTATTTTTTTAATTTCCTTTTTGTACAACTGACATTCTTTATTCATATCAGATCTTGAATATCTTATCCTTTTTCTTATGGCTGCAATTTTCTTCTGCAGGTCGTCTATTTCTATTACTGACTGTTTCAGTTCATCAGAGAATGCAGTGATGATATCCTCTTTTAACCTGAGTTCACGTATTTTTTCATGTATCTGGCACCTGTTTTTTTCGAGAGTATTAATGAGTGTACGAGTGGGATTTGTATCCTCCTTATGCGGAGCTCTTTTAAGAGTTTTGCGTGGTTTGATAGGAGGGGTCTCTTTCAATTTTTGGAGATATACATTTCTTTTCTGGTAAAGGTTGCCAATTTTTTCTGCAATATCATAAAATCGTTTTCTTTCGAGTAATAATTCTTCTTCTGAGTATTCTTCTCCATTCTGAACGATATATGTAAGAGGAGCCTCTCCAATTCTCACCATCTTGCCTAAGGTGATAAGTTTCCTTAGCGCAAAGGGAAGTGAAAATATTGCTCTATGAACCTTCTCCCTTCCATCTTCCATTTTTCTGGCAATCTCTACCTCGCCTTCCCGTGTAAGTGGTAACATGTTTCCCATTTCCTTCAGGTAGAAACGTATAGGGTCTTTCTCGTCTTCTGTAAAACTATGGTCTCTTTCTTCCTTAGTGATGCTCTCCACCTCATTATTTATATACTTGGCGTATTTCTCATCATCATATTCATCGAAGTAATCAAAATAATCAAAATAGTCTTTCATGGAATAACCCTTTTCATAAGACTACGTTTTTCTTTGAGCAGTAAATTCAGAAGAGCAATATCACCAGATTCTTCAGCATGCCTTACTTTCTCTTCGAATTTTTTCTGTAAGAGTGTATGCAGACAATCATCAATGTTTCTGTCAATATGTTCTAAGTCAAATCCAGGTTTGAGAGAGAGCGCAGTAATTATGACCTTTTCCGAGTCATCTGCCGCATCGAGAAGGGAACTCAAATTACATTTATTTGCAAGGGCCTTAATTTTCTTAAAGAGAGACTTTATTGTATCTTCTCTCAAATCTTCAATATCTAATCGTGAGAGTATATCATCTGCTTTTTCAGGAGATGCAATAATCGCGCTTAAGAGAAGATACTCCTCTCTACTCTTTATTGTCTTATCTATCTTGAGTCCTTCCAATTTATGGGGACCAGTCTTTTTCTTTATCTTTTTGAGTTCACTTCTGAGAACTGATTCATGTATCCTCAATCTGTCAGCAAGTTCACTGAGGAGTTCCTCAGCTAAAATCAAATCCGTTGTGGCTGCAATTATTCCAAGAGCCTCTTTTACAGTATCTATTCTATCTCCCCTTGACGTAGTCTGGAGGAACTCTATAATAGACAGAGCACTGGAAAGCAAATTTTTAAACTGCTGTTCGCCATTCTTTCTTAAAAAACTATCAGGATCTTCACCTTTAGGAAGGAGTGAGATTTTTATTCTGAAGTCACATTCAGAAAGGATTGCCAGAGACCTTTTTGCAGCAGCAACACCTGCCTCATCACTATCAAAAACGATTACTACTTTTCCGGTGAGCGGTTTGAGCCACTGCAAGTGCTGTTTATTAAGCCTCTGTAAATGGCTGTCTGTAGAAAGCTGATGCTTTTGTTCAGAGTGACTCGACGTTAAGGCTGTGCCCAATGGTGCAACTGTGTTTTTGAAACCATATTGGTGGCATACTATCGCATCAAGATAGCCCTCAACAACAATGGCATAACCTTTTTTCCGTATCTCTTCTTTTGCGAGATTCAAGGCAAAGAGTGCCTCGCCTTTCTTGAATACTTCAGTCTCAGAAGTATTGAGGTATTTCGGGAGCGAATTGTCCATAACCCTTCCACCAAAGGCAATCACATCATTCTGATAATTAAATATGGGGAAAATGATACGTTTCTTGAACACATCTCTGTAACCTCTTTCATCAGACAGAGCAAGCCCTGCATCTTTGATAAGAGAATCGCTGAAGCCGATCTTCTTCAGATACTTACAAAGACCATCCCTTTCCTCAGGTGCATAACCTATGCAAAATCTGTGAATGGAATCCTCGTGAATATCTCTTTTCTCAAGATATGCCCTCGCTGCTTCTGAACCATTAAGGGTTTTTATAAAAAAATTCATTGCCTCTTTGTTAATGTGGAGTATCCTATCGCGCTTTTCATAAAAATCTTTGCTCACCGTGTAGTCTGTTATCTTGATGCCAGCTTTTTTTGCAATATGCCGTAATGCTTCACCGAATGAGAGGTTTTCGTGTTTCATCAAAAAGCTTACGACATCGCCTCCGATTCCACATCCAAAACAGTGAAATATCTGTTTGGATTGGCTGACCATAAATGACGGGGTTTTTTCAGAATGGAAAGGACAGAGCGCTTTGTAGTTCTGTCCTGTTTTCTTTAAGTTGACATAATCAGATATAAACTCAACAATGTCTATTTTAGACTTTATTTCTTCAAGGAGTCTGTCAGCTTTCATTAAGCTCAGTGACGAGTCGATTCCGACCTGCTGAATCTTCTGAAGCCGGAGCATTCAAGAATTTCTAATGACTCACCTTTAGAGAGGTCGTCTATGAGTAAATTCAGGCCGAGTGTATCGCTCGAAATATGTCCAGCAATGATGACATTCAGGTGGTTTTTTTCTGCCTCTTTACGATGGTCTTCGCTGAGGTGCATCCCTACTATTGTACTCACTCCGCTTGTGGTAAGGATTTCAAATATGTCCTTTGCTCCCTCTGTACCACCTGTCATATCAACAAAAATTTTTCCTGCTTTTCTATTCTTTTGGCCAAGAGTAATCTTGGGGCCGACGCTATAAAGACCTGCATCTTTGTACTCAGGAATGCCCTTGAGTATGTCGAGCACATCGGCGACAAGATAGGGTTTCTTTTCATCGAACAGTCGCTGGAGATAACTTGCAACCATATTGTCAGCAGGTGTATGAAGACAGAGAAATGGAATATTGAGAAGCCTTGCTGCATCAACTGCCCTTGTATGGTTAGCAGGCATCAATCTTCGCTCTACTTCCTTTATCCTCCCTTCCATGAGTCCTTCTGCAATATTAATAGGGACGCCAAATCTGTTCAAAATATCAGACTGCATCTGCATCACACTGTAAAGGTTTGCGTATGCTCTTCCTTCAGGATGGTGTGAGAGAAGAAGATCAACACGCCTGCCCTTTGACCTGAGGTTATCAGCAAGGAGTATTTCCCCGACTTCAATATCAATACCAATGAGGATACTTTTAATTTCCTCTTCACCTGTGCCGTAGAGAATTCTTGAATCAGAATAAGGGTTCTGGAGGGATTCTGTATCAAAAAACTCTTTCTCGTCAGGTTTGAGTTCATTAAACTCTTTTTCCCTGCGTAATAGATCTTTTGTGGCAGCTTCATTGCCACGAGGATCATTCTTAAGGCCAGTTTCTATAGCCTTTTTGTAAATATCTTTAAGTTTCATATCTTTTCCAAAAGTTCTTTTACGCGCTGATTGACAACCTTTCCATCCGCAGCGCCTTTTACACGAGGCATAAGGAGGCTCATTACCTTACCTATGTCTTTTATGCCTTGTGCAGAAGATTCTTTTATTGTATCGATGATTATTCTGTCAAGTTTTTCCGGGGTGAGTTGACTTGGCATATATGATTGGAGTATTTCGAGTTCCTGTCTTTCTTTATCGGCGAGGTCATCTCTTCCTCCCTTTGAAAACTGTTCAATTGACTCCCTTCTCTGTTTAGAGAGCATAGAGATGACAGAGAGTATTTCATCTTCGGACAATTCTCCCCTTTTCTCTATCTGTCTGTTCTTAAGGGCTGCCTTTGCCATCCTTAAGACAGAAACCTTCAGTTTATCCGATGTCTTTATAGCTACCTTCAAATCATCGTCAAATTTCTGCAGAAGGGACATTACCTTACCGCCAACTTTACTCTCTTAATAGCTTTTTTACGGGCAGCAAGTGCCTTTTTTTTCCTTTTCGCACTTGGTTTCTCGTAGTGCTCTCTCTTCTTTATATCGGAGAGGATTCCTTCTTTTTCGCACTGTTTTTTGAACTTTTTCAGCGCGTTTTCAAAAGAGTCGCTCTCACGAACCCTTACAAAGGGCATTCATATACCCCTCCCCTCTGTCTGAAAATTAAATATAATTCTACCAATTTAATGATTACCCTGTCAATGTCTTAACAGGTCACTAGAAAATAATAAAAATGGTGTAATAGAGGGTTATCTTGTCCTTTTCTTGAACTCACGGTTCAGCAGGAGGAGATTCTTCAACCTACGCCACTGAAATCCGATGTTGGAGAGGAAGTTGAAAGGCTTTTTCCCGGAGAAACACAACTAAATACAGAGAAAATTTTCTTTATATCATAATGATCCGCATTTTGGACACATGGTATCTTTTTCTGTAGAAACTGCCTTTTGTAATACAGAGAAACGGTGATTACAATTTTTGCATATATATTCATAGATCGGCATGAAAAGCCCCCGAAATTTTAACTATGTTACTACATTCTGAAAGTTAAATCAAAAATGGTATAATGCGCAGTGATTACTATTTTGCGCGGATGGTGATCATGTCCAATAGAGAAGCGATTACATCTTCAGACCTCCCGATAAACCTCAAACTGCTCGCATCCAAAGAAGTCCTGAACAATGAGTCACTTAAGGCAGGGATCGAGGACATAGAGAAATCAAGTATTCTCACTGCCCTTGAGAAGTCTGGCTGGGTTCAGGCAAGGGCAGCGAGGATGCTTGGCATTACGTCACGGCAGATCGGGTATAAGATTAAAAAGTATGGGATAGGACTTTTAACTTCCTGAAACAATTCTTTTACAAATACCCATCATAATCCTTGTATGCATTCCTGATCTGATTAAAGACTCGATTTGATATCTTAAGAATAGATGGTATCTCTACTAATGGAAATTTCCTTATGAATGAAATCCATGAGTGCAAAGGAACTGACTTTTTATAAAGTTCGTAAAGCTCTCTGTAGAATTCTTTAAGAGGAAGAGTTGTTGGAAGAAGGGTATGTAAAAAATCAAAATAGTCGTAATTATGTGTTATTAGTTGATCTTTAACCTTTTCATAAAGGTCTGTCCCTGGAAGGGGTGTGAGCACAGAAAAGGTTGCAAAATTTAGTCTTAGATTACGGCAATAGTCTCTGAATTCCCTAAAGTCTTCCTTCACGAATTCTGGCCTTATGATAAAAGAGGCATATATTTCTATATCCATGT
>VGWZ01000119.1 GCA_016873595.1 Nitrospira sp. | reverse complement strand
ACGCGGCGTCGCTGCATCAGGCTTTCGCCCATTGTGCAAAATTCCCCACTGCTGCCTCCCGTAGGAGTCTGGACCGTGTCTCAGTTCCAGTGTGGCCGTCCGACCTCTCAGCCCGGCTACCCGTCTTCGGCTTGGTAGGCCATTACCCTACCAACTACCTGATAGGCCGCAGGCCCATCCTCAAGCATTCCGATTGCTCGGAACTTTTACCACTGACTTCTCAGTCCGTGGTCTTATGCGGTATTAGCCCCGATTTCTCGGGGTTGTCCCACTCTCAAGGGTAGGTTGCCTACGTGTTACTCACCCGTCCGCCACTAAGTCAAGATACAGGATGCAAGATACATGATTCATGATGTTTTTATGCCTGCATCGTGTATCCTGTATCCTGCATCTTGACTCCGTTCAACTTGCATGTGTTAGGCACGCCGCCAGCGTTCGTTCTGAGCCAGGATCAAACTCTCATGTGTAATTAAAAAACTGACTAGGGCCTACTCTAAAGTTTTCAAAGAACTCCCCGCTATACCTTGGGTTTGAGCTATCTGAGGCTTCAATAAAGTGGGTATCTCGGCAGATGCTTAGGCTTCCCCTTTGCCCAATCAGACTTTGGGGCATGCATCACTACATCCGCACTCTGATTCCCTTTCCTAAACATGTTCCCTCATCTCTCCTCAGCCCAAGGTATTGCAGAGAAAAAAGTAAACTATTAAGTGGTTTATTTTATCAAAGAACCACTTGGCTTTATAAGTTATACCAAACCTTCTATATCTATAATACTATAATACCATTTTTAAAAAGATAGTCAATAGATAAATATATGAGATTATAGCATAATATTGCTAAAATTCTTGAATTTTAATACTAAAACTTCTAAATATCTTTAATTTTCATTAATTTTAATTATTTTAAAATGCTTTTACATGAGCAACAAATGTCTTTAGACTGATTATTTTAAATCTCGTAGAAGAAGAAATTACTCTCCTTTTCTTTCCCTATGGTGGATTCAGGGCCATGTCCAGGAAGAATCTTAACTTTATTTGAGAGAGACATCAATCGTTTAAATGATCTTTTTAGTTTCTCAATATCTCCTCCATAAAAATCTGTTCTTCCCACAGAGCCTGCAAATAACGTGTCTCCTGTAATCAAAATGCCTTCTCCGTAAAGGCAGATTCCTCCAGGACTGTGGCCTGGGGTATGGAGTACTTCTAATTTCAAATTTCCAATCTCTAATTTATCTCCGTCTGAAATAAATATTTCAGGTTCCGGCAATGGATCAAGCTCATAACCCCATATTGCCGCCTGTTCACTGGCTCTTTTGTAAATCTCGTACTCATCTCGATGAATAACAATTTTTGCCCCTGTTTCCTTTTTTATATCAGGGACTGCTCCCACATGATCAAGGTGGGCATGCGTACAAAGTATATATTTAACCTTAAAATTATTTTCATTAATTAACTCAAGAATTCTGTCAGGTTCATCACCCGGGTCAATGACCAATGTCTCTTTTGTGATCTCATCTGCAATACTATAACAGTTATTTTCAAGTGGACCGACAACAAGTTTTTTTATAATCATAAATAAAGCCTCTCATATATACCTTTTGTGTGAATATACCTGATTTGACTCAAGAGGTCAATAGAGGAGAGATAAAATCTTATTCACCGAGAAGCACATTTACCAAGAATTTTAGATAGTGCATATCGAATGGTTTTAAGAGGAAACAATTCGCCCCTGCTTTTAAAAACTCGATTTCTTTATCTTCGGAACTCATTCCTATAATCGTTAATGATGCACCAAATTCCCTAATTTTACGAACCAGTTCAATCCCGTCCATATTTGGCATATTCAGGTCTGTAATCAATAAGCCACAAGATTTATCTTTGAGAATGTTCAGTGCCTCCATCCCGTTGCTAGCTACGATAGTCTCGTAGCCATTGAAAGAAAGAAATTCTTTAAGGATCTCCTTTATATGCTTCTCGTCGTCAACAATCAAAATCCTTCTGTCTGAAGATTCAGGCACAGAGCATGATACATCCTATAGTTGTATTTTGTCAATTGAAAAATACAACTATAGGATGATAGACTTTACACCCTTGACAAATTCAAAATTGGATAGCATTTACATTTTGAGGCATATGATCTTCATGGTAAAAGGATTCAGAGAAAATATCGGTGAGACAATAAAAAAGTACAGGCTTGCTGCCCGCATGTCCCAGATGGAGCTTGCTGGAAAGATCGGTATTTCTTATCAGCAACTACAAAAATACGAAAAGGGTATCAATAACATTTCTATATTTCGCCTGAAACAAATATCTGAAGCCTTAAAGATTCTGATCAGCAGCCTTCTCGAAGGCCAAGAGCCTGAGCGAGTTGCAGAGGATATCAGTGAATATGGCTTAAGTAAAGAAGAGAAAACAATCCTTGACCTTTTTCGTAAGATTGACAATAAAGATATCAGACGTGGTCTCATCCTTGAGTTAAAGGGAATAGTAGAAATTTCAAAAAAGAAATAAGTCATTTGACTTATTTTCTGAATTTCCGCTTTACCATATCCATCACATAAAACCCCTCCTCACTCTTCAGGAGGTAACTGAGAAAAAGATATATTCCAATACAGAGTGCAATGGTTCCACTCAGGTAGAATGCCTTATTAAGTGTATTGCCATGAATCTTCCATAACTCACCTTGAAGCAGCATCGCACCAATGACTCCCATAATCGAAGCTGCAAAAATGGTTTTGACAAAAGAATGTAAAATTTTCCGTGTATCAATTTTTTCGAGTCTCCTGCTCAGAAAGAAAAATAAAAGAACAAAATTCACACATGAAGCAATGCTATTCGCAAGTGCAAGCCCTCCATGCTTAAGTGGCTTCATAAGTATGACACTCAGAATAATATTGACTACTAATGCGATTACCGCAACCTTTACTGGTGTCTTTGTGTCCTGCATCGAATAGAAACTTGCTGTGACCACCCTGACACCAACAATAGCCCATATCCCGATTGAATAAAATAAAAGAGCCTGAGCAGTACCTACCGTTGCAAAATAATCAAACTTACCCCTCTGGAAAAGTATATTCACAATTGGTTCCCTGAGTGCAATTAATCCGACCATTGCAGGGACTGTAATAAAAAAAAGCAGTCTCAATGCAAATGAAAAATCATCACTGAGTTTGCCAAATTCTCCTTTTACTGCATGTTCTGACAGTGTGGGAAGCACAGCCATTCCCATTGCAACACCGAATATTCCAACAGGAAACTGGATAAGCCTCATAGAATAATAAAGATAGGTAATGCTCCCTTCAGGCAAAAACGAAGCAAGGATAGTACTCACAAAAATATTGATCTGTGCAACAGCCATTCCCATTGTAGCAGGAAGAATAAGTATGGATATTTTTTTTAGACCCGGATGTCTTAAATCGGGATCAGGCATAAGGCTATACCCATTCTTGAAAAAAGAGGGGAGTTGAAAAATAAACTGTAGAAGACCCCCTAATGTAACCCCTATTGCCACTGCAACAATCGGCTGTGTCGTTCTTGATGCAAATATGATAACTGCGATAATAATCGCAATGTTGAGCATTGCTGGTGCAAGAGAAGGGATAAAGAAAACGCGCTTTGTATTTAATGCTCCCATTATAAGAGCGGCGAGACTGATGAACAAAAGAAACGGGAACATCACCCTGGTGAGGAGGACAGTTAATGAGAATTTTTCAGGTGTATCGAGGAATCCAGGTGCTATGGCTGTCACAATTGCAGGAGCAAAAATAATCCCTGCGAGACAGATTAAGCCAGTAACGATTATGATAAATGCAAAAATAACTCTGACAAGCCTTTTTGCTTCTTCCTTCCCTTGCTTTGTATGGTATTCTGTAAGGACGGGGACAAGCGCAGAAGACATAGAGCCCTCTGCAAAAAGTTCTCTTAAAAGGTTTGGAATCCTGAACGCAACAAAAAAGGTATCTGCAATGCCTGTTGCCCCGAAGAACATTGCAAGGATCATGTCCTTTATATAGCCTGTTATTCGGCTGATAAAAGTAGCAATGCTCATAAGCCCTGCTGCTTTTGCGATTTGGTGCCTTTCCTCCATACAAACAAAATTATATCACACTGAGAGTTGCAAGAGTCTTTTAACTACTATAAAATTTGAATATGAGTATACTGAACAAAATAGTCGAGAAGAAGAAAGAAAAGCTGAATGTTGCAAAGACAAGAGTGCCTCTACGTGAGATTAAATCAAGAGCATTAGATGTTGAAAGACCAAGAGATTTTAATGCTGCAATAAAAAGAGAGTCCGGCCATATAAGGCTCGTTGCTGAAATTAAGAAGTCCTCACCCTTAAAAGGTGTGATAAGGCAGGACTTTAACCCCTTCCAGATAGCATCTCTTTATGAAAGTAAGGATGTTGATGCGATATCTGTTCTTACAGAGGAAGACTATTTTCTGGGAAAGCTTAACTATCTTGAAGAAATAAAAAAAATTACAAAAAAACCACTCTTAAGAAAAGATTTTCTTTTTGATGAGTATCAGATTTACGAGTCAAGGGCACACAAAGCTGACGCAATCCTGCTCATAGCCGCAATACTTGATAAAAACAAGGCTATTGAATATCTGCAACTCGCAAAAGAACTTGGCTTATCTGTGCTTTTTGAGGTACATAATTTCAAAGAACTCGAAATTGCACTCCTGATAAATGCTGATATAATTGGTATCAACAATAGAGATCTGGATACTTTATCGCTCGATATTCAGACTACCTTTGAACTGAAAAAAGAAATCCCTCCTCATAAGATTATTGTCAGCGAAAGCGGGATAAAAACACAGGAAGACGTGAGAAGACTTGAAGACGCAGGTATTGATGCAATGCTGATAGGTACAGCCTTCATGGAGGCAGAGGATATCGGCAAGACAATTGACAAGTTAAGGGGGAAAAGGTAGGATAAAAACACATGTCCGTTAAGGTAAAGATATGCGGAATAACGAATCCTGATGATGCAATGGCTGCAGTTGATTTCGGTGCAAATGCTCTCGGTTTTGTTTTCTTTAAGGAAAGCCCTCGTTATCTGACACATAATGAAGCAGGTGCAATAATCAAGGCGCTCCCACCTTTCATCACAACTGTAGGAGTTTTTGTGAATGAAAGTACTGAAAGGATTGAAGAGATAATTAACCTTACCGGGATAGATGTTGTGCAGCTTCACGGAGATGAACAACCAGAGACGTGCACTTTCTCACGACGCATAATAAAGGCAATAAGGGTAAAGTCCCTTGAAAGCCTCGATCCACTCAAACACTATAAAGATAAAGTTTCTGCATTTTTACTTGATACATACACTCCTCATATACTTGGCGGAACAGGCCAAACATTCAACTGGGATATTGCTTCAGAAGCCAAACAATTTAGCAGGATCATCCTCGCAGGAGGTCTGACACCTGATAACGTTGCTGAAGCGGTGAGACGTGCAAGACCTTACGGAGTGGATGTAAGCAGCGGAATTGAGTCAGAAAAAAGGAAGAAAGACCATAAAAAGATGATGTTGTTTATAGAGAAAGCAAAAGGAGCATAAAAAGACAGTTAATAGTTCCTCGTTGTGAGTTTTGAATCGGAGCAAACTCTCACCAGAGTCTTTACATTTCCTCTCGGATTGAAATCTCCAATGACTTCCAGGAATCTCGGTTTCAATCTCTTCTTGAGTTCTGAATATATTTTATTGGTTACCTCTTCATGAGACACATAAACATTCCGAAAAGAATTCAAATAAAGTTTAAGGGATTTGAGCTCAACGATCTTTTTGTCAGGAACATAATTTATTTTAATAGTCGCAAAATCAGGATACCCAGAACGCGGGCATAGGCATGTAAACTCAGAGAAACTAATATTAATCTCATAGTCACGCCCTGGATGCGGGTTATCCCATATTTCTAATACAGACTTCTTTATTGCCTTTTCTCCATATTTCATGAGAAAATGTAGCATCTACTCCATAAAAATGTAAAGACTCAGGAAATCTTTATATTAGCTTGCCATCCCCCAGTTTTATGTGGTCAAAATAGAACTCGGATAAATTTATAGTCATTATTAAGAAATAAGACAAATAAATGTATATAGAGATCACTCAAGAGATACTATCTTTTCTGCAAGTTCTT
>VGWZ01000118.1 GCA_016873595.1 Nitrospira sp. | reverse complement strand
GATTGTTCAGAAAAATGGAGGGATGGATAACGCATATACAACAAAAGATTATACAGTGTATTTTCAGATTTTTTCATCAGACAGGATAACACTTTCAGTCGAACTTGAGGCTGACAGGATGCAAAATCTGACGATAGACCTAAAAGAGACACTTTCAGAAAGAAGTGTTGTTATGGAGGAGCGAAGGCTGAGATATGAGGATGACCCACAGAACTCTTTATTCGAGGAGGTTATTGCAGCCTCATTCAAAGTGCATCCCTATCAAAGACCAATTATTGGATGGATGTCTGACCTTAAATCTATAGAGAGAGATGATTTATATAACTATTATAAAGCTCACTACACACCAGATAATGCTGTTATCACCATTGTTGGAGATGTCAATGGAGATGAAATGATAAAAAAGATCAATCGCTCTTTTGGAAATATTCAGCCTGGTCATCCGAAGAAAAAAGTCATAAGTTTTACAGAGCCTGAACAAAAAGGAGAAAGAAGGGTCTTCCTGAAGAAGGAAGCAGAACTACCTTATCTCCTTATCGCATATCATACTCCTCATTTCCCTCATGAAGATAGCTATGCCCTCGATGTGTTAGGTCTTATATTGTCTGGGGGAAAAAGCTCGAGACTGTATACATCTCTTGTGTATGAAAAAAAGGTCGCTCTTAATGTATATGCTGATTATGACGGGTTTCATAAAGATCCATATATATTCTTGTTTGCTGCAACAGCCTCTCCTGAAAAAGAAATAAAAGATGTTGAGGATGCTCTCTATGAGGAGATCGAGAAACTCAAGAAAGAGCAACCATTGGAACGAGAGGTTCAGAAGGCAAAAAACCAGATAGAGTCTTCTTTTATAATGGGGCAGGATTCAATTTATATGCAGGCTATGAAATACGGGATGTTCGAGATGCTCGGAGATTGGAGGCTTATTGACAGATACCTCGAGGGTATCAGAAAAGTAACCAGCGAGGACATAGTAAGGGTGGCGAAAAAGTATTTAAATGAAGATAACAGGACAGTGGGCATTTTGATACCAACAAAAAAAACAAGTGAGAAGTGAAAAGTGAGAAGTGAAAAGTTTAAAAAACATATATTAATCTGCCTGCTGCTTACTGCTTTCTGCTTACTTTCTTCTAACATAGATGCGCTTGAAGTAAAAAAGACTGTTCTTACAAATGGCCTTACAGTTCTTCATTCCGAAAAACATAGCCTTCCCATTGTGATGATGACACTCCTTGTAAAGGCAAGTCCACTCAATGAACCACAAGAAAAGGCAGGACTTGCCAATCTCACTGCAGAACTCCTCACAGAAGGTACAAAGAATCGAAAATCCTCTGACATAAGTGAAGAAATTGAGTTCATAGGCGCGTCCCTTAATACATCGGCTGGTAAAGATTATACAGTGATTACCTTGTCAGTTTTGAAAAAAGATATTCATAAAGGGTTTGAGCTTTTTTCTGATATCCTGCTTCATCCTGTCTTTCCACAAAATGAGATTGAGAGGAAAAAGGGGCTTATAAAAGGTTCTCTGAGACAGCGCGAGGAAAAACCTTCTTTCCTCGCAGAGCGTGCTTTTAAGAGAGAGGTATTCGGAGAACATCCATATGGAAGGCTTGTAGAAGGTTCTACAGAGACTATCGATAATATAAAAAGAGAGGATATGATAAAGTTCTATTCAGATTATTTTCTGCCCAACAACTCTATATTATCAGTTGTTGGAGCACTCACCACTGAAGAGTTAGACATTTTGATTAAACGATATCTTGGAGAATGGAAGAAAGCAGATAATTATCACCCTCCCTTAATCCCTCCCGTCAAGGGAGGGAGAGTTCCCTCTCCCCTTGCGGGAGAGGGTAAGGGTGAGGGGGGATTTTCAGATGGAAAAAAGATAAAGAAGGTTATAAGGATAGATAAGGACCTCATGCAGGCAACTATTTTACTCGGGAATCTCGGTATCAGTAGAGATAATCCTGATTATTATGCTGTTGCAGTAATGAATTACATACTTGGTGGAGGAGGTTTCTCATCAAGGCTCATGCAATCTATAAGAGATGAAATGGGTCTCGCATATGATGTACATAGTTTCTTCTCATCTCACAAACAAGGAGGAATTTTTCAGATAGGTGTCCAGACAAAAAACGATTCTGCAAATACAGTTATTGATGAGATTCGCAGACAGATGAACAGAATAAGAGAAGAAAAGGTTTCAGATGAAGAACTGTCAGATGCAAAGTCATATCTGACAGGTAGTTTCCCGAGGAGACTTGATACTAATAGAAAGATTGCCGACTTTCTTGCAACTGTTGAATTCTATAGTCTCGGGCTTGATTATGTGGAAAAATATCCTGGGTATATAAATTCAGTAACAAAAGATGATATTCTCAGAGTCGCGAGAAAATACCTTGACCCTGAAAATTATGTTCTTGTGGTTGTTGCAAATCAGGAAAAGGCAACGCTGAAATAGTGAATGGGAGTTTGTAAGAAAAGGGGCAAATAATGAAAAAAATTCCAAAGTTCAAAACAGAGGAAGAAGAAATAAAATTTTGGGAAACACACTCGGTTGGCAAATCTAAGGCTAAATTTCTACGGTCCTTTGGCTTTAATGAGATGAATATTGACATGCTCGTGCAGGGTTTAATATCTATTGCTCATTCAGGAGACATAAAGGATGTATTATCATCGTGCATCCGCGTTTTGTAACCGCTTATCCAGTATAAATGGCTATCAGGAGGACAGAATTATGATTAAAGAATTAGATTCAGTTGTTCTGACACATGATATTGAAGAATATGGACTTAAAAAAAGTGATATAGGGGCAGTAGTGCATTGTTATAGTGACGGCGATACCTTTGAGGTTGAATTTATAACCGCCGAAGGGAAAACGATTGCAGTCCTTACACTTACTTCGACTGATATCAGATTAATGAGCAATAAGGAGATATTGCACGTACGGGAATTTGCAGGCCAGTCAGCTTAACAATAAATGACTCTATCCTGCGCGCTATCCTGAACCTTCAATCTAAAGCCTTCAACCTTCCCTGCTAAATTTGCCTTTCCAACTAACAGCCTTCCGCTCTTCTGCAGTATGACAAAAAGCGATATTGAACGGCTGCCCGTAGAAATGCATTATAGAATGTGCCAAAGGGCGCATGATTTCTTCACCCGCCAGAAAAGTCAAGGTGCGACACCGCAGGTCTCTTTTAACACTTTAGTTCATTTAGTCAAGAACGTCCCCTTATTCCTTGTTCCTATATATAGGAGGCTAAATTCTCCCATTTCCAGTTTTTAGACAGGCTCAGTGTCCATCGGGGTTTTCAAAAAAACATCTTGACATAACTACCATATTATGGTAGTTTCTTCTAAAATGAGCCAGCGATTTAAAACTATATATTTCCAAGATTATCCTGCTACATCTCCAAAAAAGAAAAATTTAAAGATTGCTTTCAGTGAGAGAGATGAAAGCGTTTATGATGTAATCTCTAAGCTTTCAAGTCAAGAGATTAGAGAGCTAATCGGCCATGGAAGATATAAAGATTTAAAATCTGCTGCTGAAAGAGAATATCTCCCAATTAGTACATACTGCTTACGTATTTTAAGAGAAAAATTTCCTTTAATGGTAAGCGAATCTCAACAACCTTATCTACCGGGTGTCACTACTATCAACCCTATCCATGCCACTTTCAAGGGTGGACATGCTGAACCATTACACCTATGGTATCCTTTTTTAGAGGGGTACTCGCCAGAATTTGTAGAAAGCATCTTAAATAATTTTGCCCCAAATGCAAACCGTGTCTTAGACCCATTTGCTGGCATGGGTACAACACCTTTGACAGTTGCTCGCCTTGGTAAAACAGCTTTTTATTGCGAAATCAATCCACTTTTACAACACTTAGTTAATGTCAAAATTAAGGCGTTAACTTTAAAATCAGATAAGCGGTCAAAACTTGTTGAAGCACTGAAGAATATTTCTAAAAAGCTCTTTTTGACCTTGGAGGACATAGCACCTGATGTGGGGTTACATATAACTTATGATAAAACCTTTGGTGAGAGCAAATTTTTTGATGATGTAACTTATGAAAAGGTTCTAAAAAGTCGTGCTTTAGTTGATTATATAGCATGTAGTAATCCATTAGCTGCCGATTTTCTCAGTGTTGCTATTACATCAAGCCTTGTCCCAGCATCGCTATTAAAGCGCGCTGGAGACTTACGTTATAAGACACCTAAAGAATTAGAAAAAGAAAAGATTCTCTTTGAAGAAAATATTAAAAAGCAATTGAATAGAATGATTATTGATATAGAACGTATAGAGTATGTATACACGCATCCTATTCTGGTGTGTGAGGATGCAAAGAATTTACCTTTAATACCGCCTCTCGAAATAGATACAATCATCACAAGTCCACCTTATTTGAATGGTACAAATTATTTCAGGAATACGAAGATTGAACTCTGGTTTTTAAGATGTCTCAATTCGCCTAAGGATCTTTCTTCTTTTCGTGAAAAATCTGTAACAGCGGGGATAAATGACGTGTCCCAAAGAAAAAACGGAAAGTGCAATCACCCCGCAGTTGATAGTATTGTCACTAAATTAAAAGAAAATGCTTATGACCCCCGGATACCTAAAATGATAGAAGATTATTTTTATGATATGAACAGGGTTTTTGATTCATTTAAACATCATCTTAAAAAAGATTCTACTGTTGCCATTGATATAGGTGATTCTATCTATGGAGGAATTCATGTTCCAACGGACAGGATTTTAACTGAACTTCTAAAGGATAGAGGATTTAATTTAAAGGGTGAAATCTTGCTTCGTAAAAGACTTTCTCGAAATGGCTCTCAACTCTGTCAGGTTCTACTAATTTTCACAAATACTATTGCACCCAAGGCTATTAAGAGAGAGAGCAGGTTCATATGGGGAAACCGCTGGATAAAGTTTAAACAAGAAATCCCTCATCAGAAACATCCGTTCTCAAAGCGTAATTGGGGTCATCCCTTGCACTCATTGTGTTCCTATCAAGGAAAGATGAAGCCTTCTTTAGCGTACTTTTTAGTGAAGACATTTATGCCTGAAAACGGAACTGTTCTGGACCCATTTGCTGGAGTTGGGACTATCCCATTTGAAGCTGCTTTGAATGGGCACAGGGCATATGGTTTTGAGATAAGCCCAGCAGCAAAAATCATTGCTTCAGCAAAAGTTGGTAAGACGGATGTTAAAGGATGCCAATTCTTGTTGAGCAAACTCGATGATTATATAAAAACATATGATGTGTCTGAAAGAGAAATTGATAAAGCAGCGTCAGTGGCATTTAATAAAAGTATTCTTGATTATTATGAGAAAAATACCCTTAAAGAGATTCTTCTTGCAAGAAGGTTTTTCATTGAAAACCCTCCTGCCTCAACTTCTGAATGTTTGGTAGCAGCCAGTTTACTTCATATTTTACATGGAAATCGGCCTTATGCTTTAAGTAGGAAGTCACACAGCATTACTCCTTTTTCTCCAAGTGGGCCTTTTGAATATAGGCCTTTGATGCCAAGATTACATGAAAAGGTCCAAAGGAGTCTCGATGTCGAATATTCTGACAGCTTTGTTGAAGGGAAAATTTACCACCAAGATGCAACCAAATGGTGGCCTTTGGAAATAGAAAATCTTGATGCAATAATTACTTCACCGCCATTTTTTGATAGTACTCGTTTTCATCTTGCAAACTGGTTAAGGCTCTGGTTTTGTGGATGGGATTTAGAAGATTTTCGGTCCAAACCATTAATGTTTGTTGATGAGCGTCAAAAGATGGATTTCTCTGTATACGAATCTATCCTAAGACAGGCAAGAGAGCGTTTAAAAAGGAATGGTATAGTTGTTTTTCATCTCGGAAAAAGCAATAAATGTAATATGTCAGATGAGTTATCAAAAATTGCCTTAAAATGGTTTAAGATAGTTGATATATTTTCAGAAAATGTTATGCACTGTGAATCTCACGGAATAAGAGATAAAGGTACAGTTGAGGCTCATCAATACCTTGTACTTTCATATTAAAAAACTATTTCATATCACTACTGTCCGCTTAAAATAGCGACTGTTGTATATCAGGCTCTCTGATTTTAGAAATATTGTAGTATTTACAAGACAACAGGTCAATAAGACTTATTCTATCGAATATAGCCTCTGAGAATATTCG
>VGWZ01000117.1 GCA_016873595.1 Nitrospira sp. | reverse complement strand
TCCCGTTTTCACGGGAAACCCTGGATTCTCTGGTCAAGCCAGAGAATGACACTTATTGGGTGATTGCATTTTCTTTAGAATACCTTGATTAATATGGTTTTAAATAAATAAATCGCTCAATTTAGGTAATAAGCCAAATTTTGATTTTGTGAATAAAATATTCTGTTTACATTCACCCCTCCACAGGTGCTATACTTACCGTGTTATTAAATTAGGAGGTAAAGATGCATAAAATAAAATTCCTATTATTATGCCTTATCTTTACTTTTACATTAGGTCACCTTTATGCCCAGGAACTGCCAATTGTGAACTCAATTGAGATCAGGGGACTCAAAAGGATTGAGGAAAGTTCTGTTAAGACAAAGATTACTCAAAAATTAGGCGAGCCTATATCTCAGGAAAAAACAAATGAAGATATTAAAAATATTTTCAAGATGGGTTACTTTGATGATGTCAAAGCTGAGATTGAACCATTTGAGGGTGGCATAAAGCTGATTTATATTGTAAAAGAGAAACCTACTATTATAAAAATCGAATTTCAAGGCAACAAGGAGTTTGACGATTCCAAGATAAAAGAAAAGATCACAATAACTACAGGGGCTATCGCTGATGTCGTATTGATACAGGATAATGCACTCAAGCTCAGGGCTTTCTATGAAGAGGAAGGATATTGGCTGTCAAATATAGTCCCAGTCGTTAAAAAGATCAGCGCTGATGAGGTCACTCTGACCTACCAGATAGAGGAAGGTCCGAAGATAAAGATAAAAAAGATAACCATAGAGGGGAATAAGGCTTTTTCTACGAGCAGAATAAAAAAGGTAATGGAGACCGCAGAGTGGTGGATTTTCTCCTTTATCACTTCTTCAGGCTATTATAAAAAAGATCGCATGGACTCTGATATCGAAAAAATAAGGGATCTCTATTTTAACAATGGGTATATTAAAGTAACGGTCGGAGAACCAAAGATTCAACTCACTGATGATAAAAAAGGCATGATAATAACAATACCAGTTTCAGAGGGTGACCAGTTTAAAGTCTCCTCAGTAGAATTTTCAGGAAATAAGGTCTTCGGTGACGATATGATCAAGAAAAGGATTACACTGCTACCTGATAAGCCTTTCAGTAAAGAAACCCTCAGAAAGGACATCCTTTCAATATCCGAATTATACTCAGAAAATGGATATGCAATTATTACTGTTACTCCTGACCTGATACCTGATGAGAGCAAAAAGGTTGTAAAGGTATTTTTAAAGATAGACGAAGGCGATAAATACCGGATTGGCCGGATCGAGATCTCGGGGAACACTAAAACCAGAGATAAAGTTATACGAAGAGAGATAAGACTCGATGAGGGCGATACCTTTAACAGTGCCCTTTTAAAAAGAAGCTATGAAAGGCTCAATAACCTTAACTTTTTCGAGACTGTAGAGGTAATTCCAAAACCGCTGCCGGAGGAAAAACTGGTAGACCTCGATATCAGGGTAAAGGAAAAACCGACAGGCTTTTTAAGTGTCGGAGGAGGCTATAGCTCTGTTGATAAACTTATTGGGATGATCGATCTAACACAGGACAACCTATTTGGTAAAGGGCAGCTTATAAAAATCAGGGCAGAACTCGGTGGTAGAACCTCTTTCTATAATATCTCTTTCAGGGATCTGTGGTTTATGGATAAACCGATTTCTTTCTCTACAAGTATTTACAGGACTATGAGGGAATATGTAGAATACGATAAAAGGGCAACGGGATTTGGTGTTGGCTTTGGAAAGAGCCTCTCGGAATATGTGAGGGGTGAAATTGGGTATAACTTTGAGAGGGCAACAATTTATGATGTATATGAAGGTGCCTCTACCCTGATAAAAGAGCAGGAAGGCACAAAGATAACCAGCAGTATCACCCCTTCCTTAGTAAGAGACTCAAGAGACAATTATATTGACCCATCAAGAGGTTCAAGAAATTCCATCTACTTCACCTATGCGGGTATTGGAGGAGATAACCAGTTTGTGAAGAGCTTAATTGACTCTGCCTGGTATTTCCCATTAAAAAGGACAACCTTCATGCTCAGAGGCAGGTTTGGGTATGCTACAGGCATCTTGGGCAAGGATCTACCGCTGTACGAGAGATTCTATGTAGGCGGTATATATACCATAAGGGGATTAGGGTTTGGTGAGGCAGGACCAAGAGATGAAAAAACAGGGGAGGTAATAGGAGGCACGGAAGAACTGATCTTTAATGCAGAATATATCTTCCCAATCATAAGGGAGCTAAGGCTTAAGGGTGTAGTTTTTTTTGATGCAGGGAATTCCTATGAATCATTTAAAAATTTCGGCACTCTCAGATATACTACAGGAGCAGGTATAAGATGGATTTCACCTCTCGGACCGATAAGGATTGAATGGGGTTACAATCTTGACAGAAAACCAGGAGAAGATGCCAGTAGGGTTGAATTCACCTTTGGAACCTTCTTTTAGGATTAAAGATAATAGGAGGAAAGATGAGAAAGACAATAGCAATGGTATTCTTACTATTTTTTACTATCTTTGTAATGCCTTATTTCTCAGAAGCAGCTGATTCTGTAAAAATAGGGGTTGTAGATCTTCAGAAAGTTGTTGACGAATCTGAGGCAGGAAAGAAAGCTACAGAAGACTTAAATACTTTAGCAAAATCGAAAAGGTCTCTTATAGATGAGAAAGGCAAGGCCATAGAAAAGCTAAAAAGCGAATTGGAAAAACAATCGTCTGTACTTTCTGATGAAACAAAAAAGAGCAAGAATGAAGAGCTTGAAAAACTGTTTAGAGAATACCAGCGAATTCTCCAGGATTCTGATGCCGAACTGAGAAAAAAAGATGCGGAATTAAAAAAGATGATTTTAAGGGAGATTTTTGAAATAGCAGAAAAGTTTGGAGTTGAAGAAGGATACACCCTTGTCGTTGATAAAGGCTTTATTCTTTATTCAAACAAAGATGCAGATATTACTGACAAACTCATTAAGAAATATAACGAGTCAAAGGCCACATCGAAAAAGCAGTGAACCCCGCAACCACGAATAAAGGCATGGACATTACAGATAGAGTCATGAAAAGAAGTGGTGCGGGGTGAAGGTTAAAGAAATTGCAGTCCTTCTTAATGGCGAGGTAATCGGGAACCCTGATGTTGAAATTACCGGCGTATCAGGTATAAACGATGCCCGAGAAGGAGATATCACCTTTCTCTCAACAAGCAGTTACAAGAAGTACCTCTCTGAATGTAGGGCATCATGTGTGATGGTAAAAGAACCGATAACCGGCTTCTCTGTAACTCAACTTAAGGTATCAAACCCTCATCTCGCCTTTGCAAAACTACTTGGACTTTTTTATTTAAAACCACAAGAACCTGTGGGGATAAGCAGGAATGCTATTGTGTCGGATAAAGCAAACATAGGTCAGGATGTATCAATCTTCCCGTTTTCTTATATTTCAGATGGTGCTTCTGTCGGTGACCATACTGTTATTTATCCAAATGTTTTTGTAGGTGAAAATACTACCATTGGAAGAGAATGCACTATTTATCCTAATGTGGTTTTGAGGGAGAATGTAACAATTGGCAATAAGGTCATCATACATTCTGGCTCTGTAATAGGGTCGGATGGTTTTGGTTACATTTTTGAGGAAGGAAAACACTACAAAATTCCTCAGGTAGGAGGTGTGGTGATTGAGGATGATGTTGAAATAGGTTCTAATGTCTCTGTTGATAGGGCAACAACAGGAAATACGATAATCGGGAGAGGTACGAAGATAGATAATCTTGTTCAGATAGGACATAACGTCAAGATCGGTATGAACTGTATCATTGTTGGACAGGTTGGAATTGCGGGTAGCACAGAGATAGGTGATTTTGTTACCCTTGCAGGTCAGGTCGGTGTTGTGGATCATGTAAAGGTAGAATCCGGTACGATGATTGGTGCCCAGTCAGGTGTCTTAGGAGATGTTTCAAAAGGTGTGTACACTGGTTCACCCATAATGCCCCATAGAGAGTGGTTGAAGGCACAGGCTATATTTTCGAAGCTGCCAGAACTTTATAAGAAGATAAAGGAGCTCGAAAAAAGGATAGAGGAGCTTGAAAGGAGGAATCCTGCATGATGGATATAAAGGAAATACAAAAATTTTTACCTCACAGATATCCGTTTCTGTTAGTAGACAGGATTATTGATGTAGAGCCAGGAATAAAGGCTATCGGAATTAAAAATGTGACAATGAATGAAGAGTTTTTTCAAGGACATTTCCCAGGACATCCTATAATGCCCGGGGTATTGATAATAGAGTCAATGGCACAGGTAGCAGGTGTACTGGCAATCTGTTCTGGAGCACCTATGGGTAAATCCATCTTTTTCATGAGTATAGAGAGGGCAAAATTCAGGAAACCTGTTGTCCCGGGCGATCAGCTCAGATTAGAGATCACTATCCTTCAACATAGAGGAAATGTGTGGAAGTTCTCCGGCAATGCAATTGTTGAAGAAAAATTAGCTGCTGAAGCTGAATTTACCGCAATGGTCACAGACAAGGAGATATAAAAATTATGAAAAAAGAAATCCACCCTTCAGCGATTGTAAACACTCACGCAGAAATAGATGAGGGAGTCTCAATCGGGCCATTCTGTATTATCAGTGAGGGTGTCCATATAAAGAATGGAACAAGACTTATTTCACATGTAATTATAGAAGGCAATACAGAAATAGGTGAGAACTGCATAGTCTATCCTTTCACGAGCATCGGTCTTCCACCACAGGATTTAAAATACAAGAGAGAAAAAACAAGTGTGAAGATAGGTAACGATAACATAATACGGGAATACATAACAATTCACAGGGCATCTGTCGGTGGAGATGGAGTGACCACGATTGGAAACAAAAATTTTCTCATGGCCTATGTCCATATAGCCCATGACTGCAAAATAGGCAGCAACATAATAATGGCAAATGCTGCAACCCTTGGAGGACACGTCGTTGTTGAAGATTATGCAGTGATAGGCGGACTTGTTGCAATTCACCAATTCACAAGGATAGGTGCATATGCAATGGTTGGTGGATTTAGTGGAGTAGGGCAGGATATACTCCCTTATACCATAGCCTCAGGTGCAAGAGCAAAACTCTACGGCCTCAATACTATCGGACTAAAGAGAAACAACTTTTCTGACTCGACAATAAACGAGCTCAAAAAAGCATACAAGATTTTGTTTAGAGAGAAGAGGACCCTTAACAATGCTATTAAGAAAATACAAGAAGATCTCCCACATACTGATGAGATCAATCATTTTATTACGTTCATTCAAGAAAATAAAAGAGGCATCTGCAGGTAAAAGCATGATCCACGATGCAAGATACAGGATACATGATATAAAACATCCTGAATCAAGCATCGTGCCTTTGGTGTCGTATATCGTGGATCGTGCATCATGTATCATGCATCGTGTAAAGAGATGAAAAAACTTGGCCTTATTGCCGGGACAGGAGAACTCCCAAAGGCCATCGCGTCAGAAGCAAAGGCACAGGGATATACCGTATTTGCTATTGCACTTGATCCTCTCGCCGAAAAATCATTGTCTTCATATGTGGATGAGATCAAATGGGTAAATGTAGGCAAACTCGGAGAAATAATAGATTCTCTACTAAAATATGATGTGAGAGAGGCAGTCATGGCAGGAAAAGTTCCAAAATCACTACTCTATAAGAGCAAAATTATACCAGACCTCAGAGCCGTAAAACTTCTTTTCTCCTTAAAAGATAGAAGCGATGACTCAATTTTATTAGCCATCGCAAAAGAAATCGAAAAAGAAGGCATTAATCTTCTCGATATAACTTCTTTCAGCTCAAATCTCGTTATACGCGAGGGGGTACTTACAGAAGACAGTCCTACAGAGAACGAGTGGAAAGATGTTGCATTTGGCTGGAGGATTGCAAAGGAGATAGGCAGGCTGGACATAGGACAGACTGTTGTGGTTAAAAATCAGGCTGTGATGGCTGTAGAAGCCATTGAGGGAACTGATGAGGCGATAAAGAGGGGTGGGAAGCTTGCGGGCAAAGAAGCTGTGGTAGTGAAGGTCAGCAAACCCAACCAGGATATGAGATTTGATGTACCTGTTGTTGGTTTAAGTACATTAAAAGCCATGATTGAGGTAGGTGCAAGAGTTCTTGCTCTTGAGGCAGAAAAATGCCTTATCCTTAACAAAGATAAGATGATTGAAGAGTCAAAAAA
>VGWZ01000116.1 GCA_016873595.1 Nitrospira sp. | reverse complement strand
AGTACTGCAAACTCAATAGCTGCTGCAACACTGTTTTTGTCCCGTATAGCATCATAAGGAGGAATAATGTTTCCGACATTCCTTACAATAAAAAGCTCTCCTGGTCTGCTCTGGGTAACAAGATTAGGGTCTACCCGTGAATCAGAACATGTTATAAAAAGAACATCTGGTGTTTGCCTTTTGGAAAGTCTTTCAAAGAAATCTTCTTCTTTTTTAAAGTAGGATTCTTGAAATTTATAAATACCTCTATAAAGTCTCTTCATTATAGATAACTTCTTTTATTTTTTTATACACTTAGTTTATTGCCTTAAGCCTTTCAATTCTATCCTCGATTGGCGGATGGGTGCCCATTGTCTTTAGACTGTTCATCTTATACCTCTCTCCCTAAATAAAAAAGACCTTTACCACAAAATTCATCATGATAAAGGTCTCGCTTGTTAGATAATAACCTAACGAGTGGTACCGGCCTACCTTTGGTAGACGTGCTGACGATAGCCACTCATTCAGCTACTCCCCTTTACTTTGATGAATACTATCTGAAAGGAGAAGTTATGTCAAGAACTAATTGATATTACAGATTGCAGTAGATTCATATTTTCTCCAGAATAAAGAGAAGCTGTCCTTCGATGACAGAGTCATTAAGTTTGACGCAGATCTCTGTTACATGACCATCAAAGGGAGCAATAATTGCGTTCTCCATCTTCATTGCTTCAAGATTTGCAATCTCCTCCCCCTTATGAACAATATCACCTACTCTGAGGGTGCCTCTTTCTGGATTCCCGATTCTCCACACGTTTCCGGTTATGGGAGCTGCTATGTCATTGGGACCTTTTGCTATCCTTATCGCGACCTTTTTAGCCCTTGGGGTCTCTACAATATAAACCCTTGTCTTATTGTTAACCCGCATCACGACATAGATTACCCCCTCATACTCATCCCCGATTGACACAAGCTCCACGCAATAAGGTTTTCCCCAGAGCTCGAACTCAACCTTGTCTCCGTAGTTTTTAAGACCTTCCCTCCAGACATTTGTTGGGAGTACGAGAGGTGCTTCCCCGTACTTTTCTCGAAATCCAATCATCTCCAAAGCATCCTTGGGATGCATAAGATAAAGGATGAACTCTTCTTCGGACGGATTTCTGCTAATACTATCAGTAAGGTCTTCCCTGAGTTTTTCAAGGTCATCATCCTCTAATGAATCGAGAGGAGAAAGTTCCATTCGTTCTTTTATCTTAATTTCCCATTCATCACCAAATGTACTTTTGTATACCCAATCTGGAGGCCAGCCCATTGGAAGCTTTCCATAATGCCCGAGAAGCAGATTTTTGAAATCCCCTGGTGCATTTTTAAAAAAGCTAAGAAGTTCTTCCTGTTCGTCTTCTTTCATGGATTCAAAATCCAAAGATTTTTCCTCAATAAATCTTGTAAGGAGATTAATTAAATGTCGGACACCTGCTGCTCCTTTCTCCTTAGCATATCTGTTTACTATTCCGCTACAGGTAACCCATGTAATCTGTGACCCAGGAGTTACATCGAAGTAATGAATAATCCTGTTATATAAAGACATTACCTTTAATATGGCAGGCATGAAATGGAGAAACCCCCCTTTATCTGATTGCTCAAATGAACTCGGGAACGCACCACCTGGCATTTTGTGAAGAGTCACTGTATGGTCATATCCTTTAAAGGGTGATTCAGCCCACTCATAGTATCCTATCCATTCGCGTACTTTCTGAACAGCAGCTTCTGCCTCTTTTCTATTAAGATTAACTGGGATTCCCGATTCCTCAAAGTAGGCATGAACACCCAATATGGGTGGCTGCCCATAAAAACGTACTAAAGAATCTTCCTCTACATCAAAAATCTTTGCCCCTGACTGAGCAGCAGCGAGATATGCAGGCAGCGCAAGTCCATCAGTAATGTGTCTGTGATACTGGATAACCAGTTCAGGGAATTTCTGCTTAATAGCATCGATGAGGCTACCAATGCGTTGAATACTTCCAACACCTGCCATATCCTTGATACAGAGGATTATTTCTTCAGTTCCTCCGCAAAGGTCAACAATATCACGAACAACTCCCAAGTAATAGTCATTTGTTGTCCAATCTGCATGGGTAAATGAGATAGTTGGTTCAAAGAGCTTTCCCCTCTTCATTACCACTTCGGCAACTGCACGCATATTCCTCACATCATTGAGAAAAGAGAAACATCTCCATACATCTATGTCTACCCTCGCAACAACATACTCTATAACGTTCTTAGGATAAGGTCTGTATCCCCATAGATTTGTCTCCCGTATAAGAGTTTGCAATAGTACATTTGGCATAAGTTCTCTTAAGATATTAATTTCCTCGAACGGACTTTCCCTCCTGTTCATTATGCCCACATGCCATCGCGCACCACCGTGACATTCAGCGCTGAAAAGTCCCAACTTATTGTAATAGGGGGCAAGAGTTGCAAGATCGTAAATGCGATGACGATTTTTATAATCAGATTGTCCTGCATCACGCATTCCGGTAGATGTTAGACAAACACCCTCAAGAGAGCGAATATCCTTAACTATCTCTTCTGGCGACATTCCTGGTTTTACAAAAATATAATCTTTCATCCTACATCCATTTCTGATGCCCAAGAGCGGATATTTCTGCAACATATTTTGCAATTTTAAGAACATTATCCTCGCTGTTCTTTTCTTTAAACATTGATATCAGCTCATCCATGTGTTCTTCAATAAACCTTGTTGAGAACTCCCCTGCAATAAACGCAGGGTGTCTGATTATACTTAAGAGTAACGGCTGTAGAGTTTTTATGCCTTCAACCCTTAGGTTCCTGCCCAAAGCACGATCCATTACCCTTATTGCATCTGCCCTGTCTGCACCTGCTGACATTAACAGCATAAAAAGAGAATCATAATATGGCGGGATGTCCGCGCCCTCATAGACACCTGATGCTACTCTCACGTTTGGACCCATCGGCACCTGGAGCCTTGTGATAGTACCAAAGGAAGGACTAAAATTCTTTGGGTCTTCTGCATTAAGTCGAACTTCCAGTGCCCATCTGTTCGGGTGTATGTCAGTCTGTTTAAAAGGCAACCTTTTGCCTATTGCAACATCGATCATAATACCAACTATATCCAGTCCTGTTATGAGTTCTGTAATGCCATGCTCCACCTGCAAACGTGTGTTGACCTCAAGAAAATAGAATTTTTTTGTAGTTGAGTCGAAGAGAAACTCCACTGTCCCTGCTGAAGTATAACCTATCTCCCGCATCAGACGGGCTGCAGTAAAACATATCTCACTACGGAGATCATCGTCGAGGGACGGTGAAGGAGCCTCCTCGATGATCTTCTGGTTACGCCTCTGGATAGTACATTCCCTTTCAAAAAGATGTACAACATTTCCATATTCATCTGCAACAATCTGAACCTCTATATGTCTACCGCGCTCTATGTACTTCTCGACTAATACTCTTTCATCGCCAAATGATTTCTGGGCCTCTGAACGGGCTTTGCTAAAAGCCTGTGCTAATTGCTCTTCATTCTCAACTTTTACCATTCCTTTTCCACCACCACCAGCAACTGCCTTTATCATAATTGGAAAACATAATTTTTCATCATCCATCCATTGTTTGATCTGCTCAATATCGGTAACATCAATAATGCCAGGTATAGTAGGGACATTTGCATTTTGTGCAAGTCTTTTTGCCTGGATTTTATCACCAACTGCCTTGATGACATCTGGTGGCGGACCTATCCATATAATGCCTCTGTCTATTACCATCCTTGCAAATTCAGCATTTTCTGCGAGGAAACCCCAACCGGGATGTATCGCATCTGATTTCGTTTGTATCGCAGCATTTATCATCCTATCCATATTGAGATAAGATTCGCTCGGAGGAGCTTCACCAATATGTACTGCTGAATCTGCCATAAATACATGATGTGCCAGTCGATCAGGAGTGCTATACACAGCAGCGGTAGGTATCTTCCTGTCCCTGCAGGTATGCATAACTCTGACAGCAGTTACTCCTCGATTTGCAATTAACACCTTTTGAATTTTCCTGCTCAAGAGATATCCTTTCTTTACTACACCGTTTGAAAATCTGGCTCATGACGAAATGTTGGAAAACATATCAAAATAACAACTACAGTATATAATATAATATAATCCTGTAATCTTAAGTATCCATACTTAAAGAAATTAACAGGATGGTATCATGGAATGGAATAATTTTATCACAGAACTATTAGGAATAAAAGGGTGGAAAGTAACATGGAAAGGATTTCAATGGAGATTTAAGGAGCATTGTCATTCTGTGCAGATTATTTATGACAAGTTCCATATAGTAAGGCATTTACTGAATGCACTCAATGAAGTTCGAAAAGAGGAGTTTAGGAAAGCAGGGGAAGGAATGAGAGAGCTGTTATGTGGGAAGAAGTTCATACTGCTCAGTTGTATGGAAAACCTTAAGGGAGATGCGAAGGCAGCCCTGAAATATCTTCTGAAAGTAAACAGAAGGCTTTATAAAGCATATTTACTAAAGGAGAGTTTTGGGCAGTTATGGTCATATACATCAAGGACATGGGCAATGAAGTTTTGGGATAAGTGGAAGGAACAATTGAAGTGGATGGGATACTACTTCCAACATTTTGTCATGAGGCCTTTTTATAAAGATGGAATTGATAGAGAAGATTAAAACACGGGAAGCGAGGATTGGTATCATTGGCCTTGGCTACGTAGGGCTTCCCATCGTAATTCGTTTTTGTGAAGAAGGCTTCCGGGTTACCGGTTTTGATATCGACCAGCGAAAGGTAGAAAAACTCAACAGAGGTGAAAGTTATATCAAGTATATTCCTTCAAGAAAAACAAAAGAATTACGAGGAAAACAATCATTTGAGGCAACAGCAGATTATTCAAGGTTAAGAGATACCGATTGCATAGTAATCTGTGTCCCAACACCGCTCAAGAAGAACAAAGAACCTGATTTAAGTTATGTTGAAAAAACATCTGATGAAATAGCCAAATACCTGAGGAAGGGGCAACTCATATCACTGGAGAGCACAACCTATCCGGGTACCACAAGGGAAATTCTCTTGCCACGGTTCGAAAATAAAGGGATGAAAGTTGGGAAGGACTTCTTCCTTGTGTTTTCACCTGAACGAGAAGACCCGGGAAATCCAAAATATAGCACAAAGATTATCCCCAAGGTAGTTGGTGGAATTACCTCAAGATGCACTGAGGCAGGAAGGGTATTATATGAGCAGATTATAGATCGGATAATTACTGTTTCGTCAACAGAGGTGGCTGAATTTACAAAACTTCTTGAGAATATTTTCCGGAGTGTCAATATAGCTCTTGTCAATGAGCTGAAAATACTTTCTGATAAAATGGGTGTGGACATCTGGGAGGTCATCGAAGCAGCTTCCACTAAGCCTTTTGGTTTTATGCCCTTTTATCCGGGCCCGGGTCTCGGTGGCCACTGTATCCCGATTGACCCCTTCTATCTTTCATGGAAGGCAAAGGAATACGATTTTAATACCCGTTTTATAGAATTAGCCGGTGAAGTAAACACCGGTATGCCACAGTATGTTGTATCAAAAATTATTGACGCCCTTAATACACAGGGAAAGAGTCTCAGGAATTCAAAGGTTTTAATTTTAGGAGTTGCCTATAAAAAAGATACTGATGACATCCGGGAATCCCCGGGCGTTGAGATAGTCAGTATCCTTAAGGACAAAGGAACCAAAGTTGATTATAACGACCCACACATACCTTCTTTTTCAGGAATGCGTCACTACCCTAAATTAGCTATGAAGAGTGTTGAACTCACAGAGAAAACATTAAAAGGATATGACTGTGTGGTAATCATCACGAATCATTCTCAATATGACTATGAATGGATTGTGAAGAACAGTAGATTGATTGTAGATACAAGAAATGCTACAGGTAAAATAAAAAGCAGTAAAATAATAAGAGCTTGATAGCTTGTTCGCTTTGCTCTCAGATCTATGCTCTATGCGTTTTTGCTCCATGCCCATTGCTCTATACGCTACGCCTAAATGACTCAATAAACGTAATAAACTAAGATGGCAGATGTTATTTACACCCGACTTTATAAATTTTTGAACGTAAGTCCTTGAAAAATAAAGAAAATGGTATTCATTTTGCCAATACATCTTTTCTGCTCTACGAGTCATCGACCCTTATTGCCTTTATTGCAAACGCTGTTAGAGCTGTTTTTGTCTCGTCATCTATCTTTTTTGTCACTTTATGAGAGATAACTTTGTCATCTT
>VGWZ01000115.1 GCA_016873595.1 Nitrospira sp. | reverse complement strand
AACTCCCACCAATTCATTAATCAGTAGGAGTTATCAGTCCTGAATCAGGACATTTAAACGAACTCCATCGTCCTACATTTAAACTTCGAGAAACAATTTCATGAAAAAACCTGTTGCCTTATGTTAATTAAATTTTCCTTAAGTTCATTCATTTTGCGTTCATTTTCTAACAGATATACCTTTCTTTCCTCAACTGCTTTCTCGCCTTTCGACTTCTGACTTATCCCTTTTTCAATTGCAGTGGATATTCCTTCAATGGTTGCCTCAATCCGTTGGCGCATTTCCCATAGGATAAATCTTTACATCACGACCCATGCACTCCTCAATAATTTTTTTAGAAAAAGAAATGGATTTGTTGAGGTCTTCAGAATCAACATAATCTGCTTTGTTCTGGAGGAAGAATATCCTGTTGGAGTATTCTTTAACGTCTTTTAAAAACTCAAGTTCAGCCTGGCCTATGGGCTGGTCTACTGACAGAAGAAATAGTGCAGCATCAGATTTTGGAAGATATTGGTAGGCAACATCTGTATTGTGCTGGTAAATAGAACCAACTCCGGGTGTATCTATCAACCTCACTCCATCTTTAAGATAAGGTGAAAAATAGGAAATGATAACCTCCTGAACATTCTTTTCATTTTTGGGGTTCCCTTTTTCTGTCACATACTGTGAGAGGCTTTCAGGTCTGATCTCTGTCATCCTGCCATCATTGAAATAGACCCTTATCCTCAGTGTTTCACCATATTTAAGGATTGTTGCTATTGAAGTAAGTGGCACCACTGCAGTAGGCAATATTTCAGCTCCCAGGAGCGCATTGATAAGGCTGGTCTTACCCCTTTTGAATTGTCCAAGAACAACAAGGTTAAACACATTATTCTGGATTTTCTCTTTAAGCTCTTCGCAGGGGCAGCTATGGATATTCTCAAAAGCAGACATAAAATCAATGAATTTTGAAAGCTCTTCCTTCAGAGATGAATATTTATCGAGCATCTAATCCTCCTGATCATCACTCTGTCGGTAGGAGTTTATATTTGCCTTAAACTAAAAAACTCCTACCCTGTTAGCAAATAGCAATTAGCATTTAGCAAAAAAACTATCAGATAAATACTAAAAGCTTTTAACTAACACTGTAGGAGTTATCAGTCCTCTATATCAGGACGTTAAGCGAACTCCATCGCTCTTTCTAAGTTATCAGAATAAACGTATTTCTGTCAAAAGATTTTCATACGTTGAACCTGAAATTAATAATATCCCCATCTTTTACCTCATACGTCTTTCCCTCAAGCCTCAAAAGCCCTTTTGCTCTTGCAGTATGAATATTTCCCATAGAGATAAAATCGTTAAAAGAGATGACCTCAGCCCGAATAAACCCTCTCTCAATATCAGAATGTACCTTTCCGGCAGCCTTCTGTGCATTCGTCCCTTTTGTTATAGTCCATGCCCTCACCTCATCTCCTGCATAGGTAAAAAATGAGATGTATCCGAGGATCCCATAGCAGACATGAATGAGTTTGTTCAATGCAGGCTCTTCAATCCCAAGATCATCGAGGAATAGTTTCGCATCTTCTGGAGAAAGCTGGGCAATCTCCATCTCAATCTTTCCACAAAGTGATAAAAGGGGAGGCAGAAGATAATGCTTGACAAAAGGCATGTTTTTGTATCGCTCTTTAAAATAAATCTGTATCTTATTCTGAAGCCCCTTTGCTTTATCTGTGCTTAAATCCTTTTCCCCGCTATTCAACACAATAACCTCAGGTTTGGTTGATAAAAACTGCAAATGACTCATCATTTTTTTCTCTTCCTCATTAAACTCTATATCCCTGAGGGCTACCTCTTTTTCAAGGGCTTCTTTGCATTTAAGGAGTAACTTCTTTTCAGGCTCATCATGTTTCTTCCCGCGCTTTTCACCCTCAGCAATCCTATCAAGCCTTTTTTCAACAAACTCAAGATCACCGAATATAAGCTCGAGTTCAAGTATCTCTACGTCTCTCCTTGAATCAACATCCCCAACAGGATGCATAACTGCATCATCTTCAAATCCCCTGACAACATGCACTATTGCATCAGCATCTTTTATTAAGTCAAAGACCTTTCTGTTCTGCTGCAAATCGCCTTTTGTAAGTCCTATGTAATCAACATATTCAATAGTGGCATAGGTGGTTTTCTTTGGTTTGAATATTGCGGAGATTTTATCAATCCTCGAATCAGGCACCTTCACCACACCTCTGTTTGGTTCTCCAGAAGTTGTGGGATAGATGGTCGTTTCAAGGTTCTGGCGTGTAAGGGCATTAAAGATTGTGGTCTTTCCCGAATTCGATAAACCGATAATTGCTATCTTCAATGTGATTTCCTTAAAAACTATTATACCCCAATTGAACTCATTGAACCTTTTATGAGGAAATTATTAAGTGAGAAATTAAACCTCTGTTGACAATATGTGTCATAATATATATATACAATAAAAAATAAAAACAGGAGGCTCAAATGATCTCAAAGAAAAAACAAACATACAGGATTTTGATCTTTATCACGGTCTGGCTCATATCAGGACTCATCTTCTCATTAAATCCTGGACTCTCATCACACTCTTATGCCCAGGACTCAAAAGTATCCGAACAGTCGATTGATATCCTCACCAAAACGGGTCAGGCTATGGTAGAGATTGCAGAAGCCGTGAAACCGGCTATAGTGAATATATCAACTACAAGGACAGTAAAGATCCAGGGAAGAGATCAGCTCCTCGACGATCCTTTCTTCAAAAGATTTTTTGGAGACCAATTCAAAATGCCAAAAGAACGTAAAACTGCAGGTCTCGGTTCAGGAGTAATCGTCTCCTCAGATGGCTACATCCTGACCAATTACCATGTAATAAAGGATGCCGATGAGATAAAGGTCTTACTCTCGGACAAAAGGGATTTTAAGGGAAAAGTAGTCGGTACTGATCCTAAAACAGAAATTGCCGTAATTAAGATAGAAGCAACAAATCTTCCGACAATCACATGGGGTGATTCCAACAGGTTAAAGGTCGGAGAGATTGTTCTCGCAATAGGCAATCCCTATGGTTTAAATCAAACAGTTACCATGGGGATAGTAAGTGCTGTGGGCAGAGCCAATGTAGGGATTGCTGAGTATGAGGATTTTATCCAGACTGATGCAGCAATAAATCCCGGGAATTCCGGCGGTGCAATGGTAAATGTAAAAGGAGAGCTTGTTGGCATCAACACAGCTATCTTCAGTACAAGTGGTGGTTATCAGGGCATTGGCCTTGCCATACCAAGTGACATGGCAAAGGATGTAATGGATAGTCTGATTGCCAAAGGAAAGGTAGTAAGAGGATGGCTTGGTGTATCTGTACAGAGCATAACACCAGAACTCGCGAAACAGTTTAACCTGAAAGAAGAAAAGGGAGCGCTTGTTGGAGATGTTGTTGAGGAAAGCCCTGCTGAAAAAGCAGGCATTCAGAGAGGCGATATAATCACAGCATACGAAGGGAAGAAGATTGATGAGCCTTATCAATTACGGAATATGGTTGCAAATACGTCACCCGGCAAAGAAGTAGAGCTTACAATTGTAAGGGAAAACACAACAAAGACAATAAAAGTCACTATCAGCGAGCAACCAGCAGAGGTGCAAAAGCTTTCTAAGGGGGAATATGACAATCTTCTGAGAGGAGTTACTGTACAAAACCTGACACCAGAGATCTACAAACAGCTTAATCTCCCTAAGAGATTGAAGGGCGTTGTTGTTTCTGAGATTGATGAAGAAAGCCCTGCTGCAATGGTTCTGACGCAGGGAGACATCATACAGGAGATAAACAGGCAAAAGGTAACCAACACTAAAGACTACGAAAATATTGTAGCCAAGGTAAAACCTGAAGAGAACATATTGCTCCTCGTATTCAGAAATGGCTCCTCTATATACATTACTCTTTCGGCTAAATAGTAATCAGTCATCTGAAGGGGTGAGGGTTCCCAACTCACCCCTTAAATTTATCCAAAAGTGCCTTACCCTTTACTTTTTCAATGATTTCAGTCAGTGGTATGTTTAGTTTCTTCGCAAGTCTTTTACAGTCCTCATATTCAGGAGTTGACCTGAGAATCTCATTTCCAAGCCTCGAGAATTTTACCCTCACCTTTCCAAATTCTGTATCAATCTCTCTTATTTCTCTCTCAAGAGTCTTTCGCCCTGCCTCATAAAATCTGAGACCTAAGGTTGTTGTCTCTTTCAGTATAATCCTTATCAGCTTTTCACTCTTCCCTTTTTCACAGAGAACTGTCAATTTTATACCCGGCCTTCCCTTCTTCATCAAGACCTGTGTCAGATAAACATCGAGGGCACCTGTCTCAAAGAGTTTTTCCATCACATATTCATATACCTGTGGATTCATATCATCGATATTAGTCTCAATAACTGTCATCTGATTACCTGAAAATCCCCCCATCCCCCCTTTATCCGCCTCAGGCGGAGGGGGTGAGGGGGGATTACCTAAAAAAATCCTTAATACATTAGGTCTATCTTTAAAATCTCTGCTTCCAGCTCCAATACCAATCTTTTCAATATCCATAAGAGGTATATCTCCACATACCGAGGAGATCTCTTTTAATATTGCAGCACCTGTGGGGGTGGTCAGTTCATAAGGGACATCATTTGAATATACGGAGATGTTCTTCAAGATCTCTGCGGTTGCAGGTGCAGGAACAGGCAAAATTCCATGTTCTGTTTTGACAGAACCGTTTCCGAGATTTACAGGAGATGAATAAATCTTTTTTACACCCAGCATATCAAGACCTATAATTGTTCCGAAAATGTCCACAATACAATCTACAGCGCCGAGTTCGTGGAGATGAACCTTATCAAATGCCTCACCATGAACCTTAGCCTCAGCCTCAAAAATTCTTTTAACTATACGAAGTCCCTTCTGTTTTATCTCCTGAGAGAGCGAAGAATTTCGAATTATCTTCTCTATGTTTTTCCATCTTCTGGCTTCTGGCTTCTGACTTCTGACTTCTGACTGTTGTATCACATCCACTTTGGTTGAAACAAACCCGGCCCTTTTTACCTTTTGAGCGTTTAATGTATATCCAGCAATGGGAATTTTCTTCAGTTCTTTTCCCAATTTTTTAAGCGATACCCCAGCATCAACGATTGCACCAAGACACATATCGCCACTTATGCCAGAGAAACAATCAAAATAGGCTATTTTCAAATCAAATATCCCTCAACAAAAAGTACTCTTTACATAATATTGACAACATTATAGATTCTGTATACCCATATATACGTCCTTATTTTACCACTAATGTGCCCATTTTCAAAAATTTTCATATATTTGACTCACGTTCTCTTTTTGCGTTATCCTTCACTATGTGCTTTCACGATAGATTCATCCTTAAAATATCATTACCAGCCATGTGGTGGTAAGACGGAGTTTTAGCGTGCTCACAAGCCTTCTGGTCAAACCTGAAAAAATAGAATTACGTGAAGTAAAATCTCCAAGACCTTCAAAAGGTGAAGTCCTCGTAAAAATCAAAACAGCCCTCACCTGCGGAACCGACCTCAAGGCATTTCTAAGGGGCCATCCCATGATACCTATGCCAGGGGTATTCGGTCATGAGTTCTCAGGTGTTGTTGCAGAAGTAGGCAAAGGAGTTCAAAGATTTAAAAAAGGCGATGAAATAATGGCAGTTCATAGTGCTCCCTGTCTTGAATGCACATATTGTAAAAGAAAGATTTATAACCTCTGCGAAAAAATAATGTGGACAAAAGTTCTTGGAGCATTTGCAGAATATATTCTCCTCCCTCCACATGTGGTAAGGCATAATGCATTTCATAAACCTAAAAATATAACTTTTGAAGAGGCTTCATTCCTTGAGCCTCTCTCCTGTGTGGTTCACGGTATAGAGCCACTCGATATTAAAAAAGGAGACTCTGTGCTTGTCATAGGTGCTGGCCCGATAGGCCTTCTTCATGTGTTGCTTCTCAAAGAAAAAAAGGTAGTGGTGGCTGTGACGGATATTAAGAACGAAAGGCTCAAGATAGCAAAAGAACTCAGTGCAGATTTTGTATTTAAACCAGAAAAGATAGAGAATAAAGTAATCCCCCTCAATCCCCCTTTACTAAAGGGGGACTTAGGGGGATTAATAGTAAAGGGAAGCGGGGGGGATTTTATTGGTTTTGATTATATCTTTGAGTGCACTGGTACACCCGATGTCTGGGAGGATTCAGTTAACTATCTCCGGAGGGGTGGTACGCTCATCCTCTTTGGAGGTTGCAAAAAAGGCACAGCTGTAACATATGACACATATAGACTTCATTATGACGAAATAACACTGAGAGGTGCATTTCACTACACACCAGCAGATGTAAGAAAGGCTTATGAACTTCTTTGCAAGGGAAGACTTG
>VGWZ01000114.1 GCA_016873595.1 Nitrospira sp. | reverse complement strand
TCAGTGTATATGCCAAAATCTTGCTGTACATCCCTATACTATTTGGAGACTTTTCATCAATTGGTATAATGCTTCCTATCGCTTCTCTTAAGTGGATCTTCTCAAAAAAAGCTGCCAGTAAACTGAATCCACCATATGCTGTTATCTTTTTCTCAGTAAATTCAATCCCTACTTTATTAATTTCGATTTTTGTGGTACATTTTGAGTGCATATTTTTGTTCTCCTTTCGTTTAGAGTTAATTGTTTTCTAAGCTATTGATTCTAATACGAAAGGAGAATCTTTTTTAGATTTTATGAATATCTAACTGCATTATTTGGGTTAAGGAACACCCGTCATTGATTATAAAAATCTTTAAGCAGTAAGATTGCTTCGTTACACTCGCAATGACACTCGTTATCACTGGATTTGGGTTATACTAAAATGATGAAGCTACAGGATATGTCCTGCGTTCCACTAAATAAATTGCTTCCTCTGGACAAAATCCTCGACATACCCCACAACCAAAACAGTTCATTGCATTGATTTGTGATTTATTATCAATTTCTGAGTATTCAATAGCGTTAAATTGACAGACATGTGAACACTCCTGACATCCTGTGCATTTCTCTGCATCTATCTCTGCAAGCTCTTCCGCTTTGAACATAATCGGCATTTGAAGACCAACTGTACTACGCATGGCAAGACAGGATTTCAATTCACAGTTGCAGATCGCTCCTATAAATGGGGTTTGAAAAGTCCAGATACTATGAATCATTCCCTGATTATCTAATTTTTTAATGATTTCTATAACCTGTTCTTTATCCATACGATCGAATTGAGCAACATCTGGTAATCCAAAATAGTCTATGTCCAGATCATCATACCAGCCAGACAGACCAAAACTTATTCCAAAACAGACACGGGCCTCTTGTTTATTGAATGCCCAACGACACCCACATGGCAAACGTACCGTTGTATTACAAATTGAGAGTATTTGTATAATGTCCTCTAAAGGAACAACCTGACCAAAATGCATTGATTTCATTTCCTTTATATAGGGTTCCTTTATTCTTTCCAGGAGCTTCGGGTTTCTCTGAAATGTCATTTCAAGGCGAGTAATACTATTATTTCCTTTTTCAACTACCTCCTTGTAGAAGTTTTTGATCATATATCTACGTTTTGGATCGTTCAAAAGTTCTGTCGCATAATTCTTCACGTTGAGATACCATTTCTTGCCTTCTCCATGCTGGGTGCAAAACTCACACATCTGACCCCTCCTCCCTTAGACAGGTATAAATCTCTACTGAGTTATTTCTCATTTCATGAAAAAAATCCTATCAAACTCCCTGTGTATTGTCAAGCACATGTATTCATTCATAGGCATGGAGATACTTACCAGATAGGTATGTATTGTCTCTTTTTAATTCAATCTGATAAACTTCTGCATGGAAATTAATTTTATGAGTCATTTGAACTCCTTAGAAAAAAAATTATACCAACTGATTATCAGCAGGCTTGATGGAGATAACATTTCATCTAAGGGGTATCAGGAAAAAATAATTGAGTTCGTAAAGAAGGGCATTGGTGGATTTATACTCTTTTGTGGTAAAAAGGATGAGATAAGAGATTTCATTGGTAAAATCCAGTCTATCTCAGAAATACCCTTATTTATCGCATCCGACATTGAACGCGGTGTAGGACAACAGATAAAGGATACCACCCTATTCCCATGCCAGATGGCTATGGCAGCAGCAATTAATAGAAACAGACCTGAAGATGTGTCAATACTGAGAGGTGCGATTAAGGCTATAGCTGACGAGGCAAATGATATCGGGATAAATATGCCTCTCATTCCAGTTCTTGATGTAAATCAAAATCCTGACAACCCCATCATCTGCACAAGGGCATTCTCTGATAATCCAGAGGATGTGGCATGGTTCGGCTCAGAATATATAAAAATACTTGAAGGGTCAGGACTGATAAGCTGTGCGAAACACTTTCCTGGGCATGGCGATACAGCTATAGATTCGCATATTTCCCTTCCTGTTATCACCAAATCACGTAGCGATTTGATGATTAAGGATATAATGCCATTTGTTGAGGCAATTAATGCAGGCGCGAGTAGCATCATGATCGGACATCTGAGTGTTCTTTCTGTTGATTCAAAATCTGCAAGTCTGTCAAAAATGATAATTACTGATTTGTTGAGAAAGGAACTTGGTTTTGATGGATTAATTTTATCAGATGCCCTGAATATGGATGCTTTAAGAAATATTAAAAATATTTCTACTGAATGCATAAACTCAGGGATCGATGTATTGCTCCATCCTGTTGATGCTGATTTAACAGTCAAAGAACTTACATCGGCTCTTGATAAGAATAAGATTATTGAAGAACAGATAGATGCTGCGGTAGGTCGAATAGTAAAGATAAAAGCACGAATTCAAAACGTTAAAAAAGCTGAAGTTGATTACAAGCAGCATTTAAAACTTTCAGAGCATTTCACTGAAATGTCTATAACCCTTGTAAAAGATAAAAAAGGTTTATTACCAATTTCAGACCCAAGCAGAATTCATGTAGTCTTTGCTGGAGATAAAAGATTATATGAATCTTCTCTGTTGAAGAACTATTTTGAGAAAGCTACTGAGGTCTTCAATACTGATGACATCAAATCTGAAATAGCTGTTTTTGCACTATTTACCAGCGTTGCTGCATGGAAAGGCAGTTCAGGAATAGATGACAGGGAAAGCCATCACATTAAAGATCTTATACGAAAAGCAAAGAATTCAATAGTCATATCATTTGGAAGCCCTTATGTCTTAAGGCATTTTAAAGAGGCTGATATGCTGATTACTGCCTATGAAGCAACTGAGCAGGCACAGAAGGCAGTAATGAAATGCTTAAGAGGAGAAATGAACTTCAGAGGACGCTTACCCATTGACCTCAATATAAAATTATGAAACTAACATCCATTGACTGGACAATTATAGCTTTGTATATGGCATTGTCCCTCATGCTCGGTCTTTACTTTACAAAACGGGCATCTTCAAGCACAGACGAATACTTTCTTTCTGGTAGAAATCTTCCCTGGTGGCTGGCTGGCACATCAATGGTTGCAACTACATTTTCTGCTGATACCCCACTTTATGTCACAGGACTTGTGCGTTCTCAGGGCATCTATGAAAACTGGCAGTGGTGGTGTTTTGTTATCAGCGGAATGCTTTCAGTGGCTGTGTTTGCAAAATTATGGAAGTCTGCAGGTGTGATGACTGATGTTGAACTCACAGAAATGCGTTACTCAGGAAGGCCAGCTTCTATCCTCAGAGGCTTTAAAGCTATATATTTTTCGGTAATCATTCACACCATCATAAAGGCACAGGTAATCCTTGCTATGGCAAAGATACTTGACGTTAGCCTGGGCTGGTCAAAGTGGCAGGCAATTGTTATTTCAAGTGCCATTACTATTTTCTATACCATTATGTCAGGTTACTGGGGGGTAATTGTTACCGACTTCTTTCAATTTATCGTGGCAATGTTCGGGGCACTCCTTATTGCATATTTTGCCGTTGATAAAGTCGGCGGACTGAATATGCTCCAGCCAAAGATGGAATCTCTCTACGGTACTAACCAGCACTTCACAGATATTTTCCCGCCAATGGATGCAGGTTTTTTCAGCCTCCCCATTCTTACTTTTATAGCCTACATGGGTTTAAGCTGGTGGTCAAAATATTCATCAGATGGTGGAGGAGTAATTGTTCAGAGAATGGTCTCATGTAAAAATGAAAAGCATGCCATAGGTGCCACCTTTTACTTTAACACCGCAAATTATGCCTTAAGGTCATGGCCTTGGATACTTGTCGCAATTGCATCTTTAATCCTTTATCCAGCGATTAAGGATCATGAATCCGTATATCCCATGATGATGGTTGATTTACTCCCTCAGGGACTCAGAGGACTTATGCTCGCTTCATTCTTTGCTGCCTTTATGTCAACCCTCAGCACTTACCTCAATCTCTCTTCAGCATACTTTATTAATGATTTCTACAGGCGATTTGTAAAAAAGGATAAAACAGAGAGACATTACATACTCGTGACAAGAATTTCTATTCTTATCTTGAGTGTAATAACTGCAATTGCTACTTATTATGCAACCTCCATTGTGGAAGTATTTAAATTCCTCATTGCCTTTGGAAGTGGCACCGGCCTTGTATACCTCATGCGCTGGTTCTGGTGGAAAATAAATGCCTGGAGTGAAATCTCAGCAATGATAGCTTCCACAACCACATCGTCTTATATCTATATTGTCCATCCAGCAATGCCTTTTTATGCAAAGCTATTTTTTATAATATTTTTTTCCACATTAGTCTGGGTATTAGTAACCCTCTTCACAAAACCAGTTGATAGAAAACATCTAACGGAATTTTATAAAAAAGCAAGAGTGGGTGGGATTGGATGGAGGGAAATAGAAAACAATATTCAGGGATTAAATATTTCTAAAAATAATTTATATGCTTCTCTGAAAAACTGGTTTTATGGCTGCATATTTATTTATGGCATTACTATAGGAACTGGAATGTTTTTATTCCAGAGATTTACAGAAGGACTCATTTATTCTTGTTTTGCCCTTATTTCTGCTATTTTTGTCTATAGAGGATTTCTAAAATGAAAATTATAGATATCCATACTCACGGTATAGGTGGCTACGACACAAAAACAACAAACGAAGAACACATTCTGAAGGTAGCTGAAATACACGGCTCCAGCGGAGTTTCAGAAATCATTCCAACCATATATCCTGACACCATAAAGGTAATGAGGGAGGAAATTGCCTCTGTAAAGAAAGCAATGGAAAATCAGAAAGATCCTTCAAATCCCCCTTTACCCCCCTTTTCTAAAGGGGGGCGTGGGGGGATTAATTACCCATCACGAATAATCGGTGTTCATCTTGAAGGCCCATTTCTCAATCCAGCAAAATGCGGATCTCTCAATGCAATGACATTCATCGAACCAACAGAATACAATCTTAAAGAACTTATCGAAGGCTTTGAAGATATGGTAAAGATAATGACCATTGCACCTGAAATAGACGGCGCAACAAGGCTTATCAGAAAGATAACAGAAATGGGAATCATTGTCAGCATGGGCCATTCAGATGCATCCTATGCTGAGGCAGAAGCTGGGTTTCATGAAGGTGCAAAAGGCATCACACACCTATTCAATGCAATGCGTGGTTTTCACCATAGAGAATCTGGAATCGTCGGCTTCGGACTCTTGAATCAGGATATCTACGTCGAGGTTATTGCAGACCCATATCATCTTCATACCGCAACTCTTGAACTGATATTCAAAGTAAAGAACCCTGACAGGATTATAATAGTCTCAGATTCAGTAAAAGAAACAAAAGCTCCTTCACCTTCCTCTTCGCCCCCTCCCCTCGAAAGAGGCGGATGGGGAATGGTAGAGGCTGTCTCCGATATCCATGGAAAACTCTTAGGCGGCTGCATGACCATTGTTGAATCCTCAAAGAGGCTCACTGAAATGGGTTTTGATGAAAGTATTATTATGAAGTGTGTCACGGAAAATCCTGAAAGGTATTTATAGGTAAATACCTGATTTTATTATACCAACTCTTTATTCAAGGTTTTAATTTTCTTCTTTTTATGGATTACCGTGCATTTGAGACCTCAGAAGAATACCGATAATCTCACCTTTATCGTTCATTACCTCCAAAAACTCTTCCTGAGTATCCATTGAATTTTCCTTAATTGTTTTAACTATTTGATCTCGGGTGTTGCATCTGGATCAAAAGGATTTAACCTCGCTGCAAGAGAAAAGAGATAAGGATACTTATCTCTTAAATGTTTCATATATTCTAACCATTCGGAGATAAGCAAAATATATGCTCTTCTTATATCACCAGAGAGATGTTTATAGTCAGCATCGTGCAAACGCCTTACATCCTCCCTACAGGCCAATTCCTCAGTTAAATGAAACACTGCCCAGAGAAGCTCTGTGAAGGACTCGTGTTCAAGTAAATTGGGGTTCTCCAGAAGGCGCAGTAAAAAATTTCTTTTTTCGATAAGGAAACTGCGTAAATCCTCTAAATCGCCCTTCTGACTCTCAACCCCATAATCGTAATTCTTAAGATGGCTTTTAACCCTATAAAATTCTTTTTTAGACCAATTGCTATCCACAATGAGGTTTTGTCTTATCCTGTCAATGTTAGAATCAAAACCCAGAAAATACTTTAATAGTGTTATTCCAACTTCACTAAAAAACGCGCCTATTACCATATTTATATGAAACGACATAAATAATTGCGTATATTATCAGATTGTGTTATATTAGGAACAAATCAATTTTGTGAGGAGGTTTGTTCCTATGAAGCGAATTATAATACCAGATGCAGAGATTTTTATTGC
>VGWZ01000113.1 GCA_016873595.1 Nitrospira sp. | reverse complement strand
CACTGTTCTTTCCACCACTTTTCCATATACTCAAGACTTTCTCCCTTCTCAATATCCTTCCTGAGCCTTTCTGTTCCTGCAAGGATATCAATCGGCATTTTCTCTTTTTCATACTCGTAGGGAGGTTGTTTCCATGCAAAATGTTCAGGATAAAGGTCATGTACTGTTTTCAGAACTGTAACTCCTGTTTTAAATGGTTTGAATTTTTCCCTGCTTGTTATATGCATTTGCGCCCCTCCACATAGTTTACCTGCATATTTCTGAAATGTCGGCTGAAAGTACAACGGTCTGAACATAACTCCATGAAGTTTAAAATATTTAATATGTTTTACCAGCATCTCAGGCTCTATAAAAGGTGCTCCAAATATCTCAAATGGCCGCGTGGTGCCTCTTCCCTCACTGAGATTGGTACCTTCCAAGAGGCACATGCCAGGATATACTGTAGCTGTATCCAGCGATGGCATATTGGGTGAAGGCATTACCCAGGGTAAATCAGTCTCATCAAACCACATCATTCGTTTCCATCCTTGCATGCGAATAACATAAAAATCCAGAGAATGATAGAATTCATCTCGTAAATAACTGCTTATTTCTCCTATTGTCATCCCATGGCGAACAGACAGTGGACGCTGTCCAACAAATGAAGCGTATTTCATATAAAGCACGGGTCCTTCTGTTAAATGCCCTCCTATAGGATTTGGCCTGTCAAGTATGACTATTGATTTATTCATCTCCGTACATGCCTGCATACAGAGCTCTATTGTCCAGATGAATGTGTAGTATCGTGACCCCACATCCTGAAGGTCTATTACCATCACATCTACATCTTTCAGCATTGATGGCTCAGGTTTCCGGGTTTTACCATAAAGGCTATATACAGGAAGTCCTGTGTGCTTATCTCTGAAACCTTCCCATTCAACCATGTTATCCTGTGTCTCTCCATGGATACCGTGCTGGGGTCCAAAGAGTGCTTTTAATTCAAATTTTTTTGATTTCATCTGAAAATCCCCCCTCCCCCCCTTTGCTAAAGGGGGGTAAGGGGGGATTATTTCAACTGTCTTTTGTTTTGCAATAGGACATGAATATTTCATAAAAAGATTAATTGCATGTTCGAGCCTTCTGTTTACCGAAGCAGGGTACACAAGGAGTCCGACCCGTGCATCCTTCAACTGTCTGGGCCACTTTCTCTCAAACAGATCAAGTCCAATCCTGACAGACATTTCAGACATTTTCTTTATTTTCTATGTTGATAGCTCACTTTAATCTCAACACTGCCTCTCTCAGAAAGGATACCATTTCTCAGATGTCACCTTCAAACTGTACATTCAATTATATTCAATTCACGTCTACTGCACATTAAATTGTACTTTACAAAAGCATGCAAATATTATTATATTTGAATATAATCTGGATATGGTGCAAGGACATGCGTTCATTAATTAAGAGGGTTGAACTTCTTAGAGTATTAGCCCACCCAATAAGGATTAAACTACTCGAAGAGCTTTTGAAGGGTGTAAAGTGTGTCAGCGATATTGAAGAATTCCTTGACATAAGTCAACCGAACGTATCACAACACCTCTCCCTTCTCAGACGATATGGGGTGATTGACTATTACATGGACGGAAGGCTCAGATGCTATTTCCTCAAAGACCCCATAATCCCTGACATTATAGAAATTCTCAAGAAAAACTACATGAAAGAATTGCCTGTTCCCGCATGCTGTCCTGTAACGAAAAATGGAACCTATCCAGGGGAAAGGAGGAGATAGCATGGCAAAGACATTTACATTATTTCTTACCACATCACCTTATTCTTGTGAGAATACACTCACCACCTTAGAGATCGCTGAGTCTGCTTTGAACAAGGGGTATCTAGTGAATCTCCTTGCTTCAGGGGATGGTGTTTACTGCTTCTTGAAAGGGCAGAGAGCAAAAGGGACACTCAATGTAGAGGAAAAATTTTTGGAATTAATTCAAAAGGGTCTTAAGGTCTGTCTTTGAGGCACTTCTATGAACTCTCGCCGTGCAGCGAAAGAGGATTATCTTGAGGGCGCTGTGGTTGGCTCCCTCTCAACGCTTTTTAAGATCATGGTCGAGACAGACATCTGGCTAAACATTGGCACATAAATGGAGGCAAGATGGAAAAAGTAACAATAATCCTGCAAAAACCACCTTATGGCAAGACAAATGCAGCAGAGGCCATTAGGCATGCATTAGGGGGCGTGTCAGATGGTCTTGACGTTCAGCTAATTTTAGTAAACGGTGGGGTTTTACTTGCAAAGAAGGGGCAGAATGATACAGGAAGAGGCCTTACAAATCTTGAAGAAGCTTTAAAGGAAGACTGTTTAGAGATGGCAGTAGGGGTTTACGCAGATAAACTTTCTCTTCGGGAACAACGTCTGGAGCTTACAGACCTTGTAGAGGGAATCAAGGTAGCAAATGGGATAGAGATAGCTGAACTGATAAAAGAGTCGAAAGCCACAATCATATTTTAGGAGGTAACATGCTTATAATAGTGAAAAGTGGGCCTGATACCTTTGAAGGGAAAAGGGGAGTAGAATTAGCAAGGGATGCAGCTGCGAATTTGGTACTCCTTCAGAATGGAGTCTGTTTTGCACAGAGAGGAAGATTGGAAGGATTACGCGGCACTGTCTATCTCCTTGGTGAGGACAAGAGACTCAGGGGTCTGAAGGATGAAGAGCTTGAGGAAGGCATTAAAAAATTGGACGTCAATACCCTCATTGAGTTACTCACTAATGAAGATAGGGTAGTGGGGATGTTTTAAAATGGCGAAAATAAGTAGTAACTAGTGTCTCAAAAATAACTTTACACCTTAAGTCATTCCTGCGAAAGCAGGAATCCAGAAAATACAAAGACTGGATGCCGCATCAAGTGCGGCATGACACGGAAAATAATGTAAAGGACTGTTAGGGACAGGACATAGAGAGGGGGGGTTATATGGAAGAGGTACCTAAGGCCACTCTCATACTTTTATTGAGCGGTGTATTAACGGGCGTTATATTTGGATTTACCCTTCAGCACAGTCGATATTGCATGAATGCAGCGTTCAGAGACGTGATCCTGATAAAAGACTTTACATGGTTTCGGGCATGGCTTCTGGCGCTTTTGGTTGCTATCATCGGTGCTAACCTCATTGAGGATCTTGGTATTCTGGAAGACACTTTAAGGCGTCAGGCATTTGCCCCTGTTGCAGCCATTATTGGAGGCTATCTCTTTGGAGCAGGTGTTGTGATAACGGGGGGATGTGGTAGTGGCATCCTCTGCAGGCAAGGCGAAGGACAATTTGGAGCAGTTGTTGCAATCTTAGGTTTTGTTGCAGGTATTATTACCACTCTTCATGGTCTCCTTAACCCTGCATTGACGTTTTTAAGGAGTTTTAAGGTTCCAATTGGTGATGAGTACACTCCTGCCTTATGGGACCTTCTGGGAATTGAGGGTATGAAGTGGATGGTCATTGGGGTAGTTGCAGCCGTAATTATTCCTGTTGTGCTTAAAGGTAAACCTTTTGGGAAAGGCTCCAGAAAAGGCTGGTCGTGGTCATTGGGTGGATTTTTAGTGGGACTTATTGTGGTTTGGGCGTGGTGGGCATCAAATTACTGGGGTGGACAACCAAGGGGACTTTCCTTTATTGGACCTACATCTGATCTCTTTATGTTTATTCTTACAGGAAGCAGTAATGCACCATTTGATCCTATGTTTAATATTTTTGGTATTGGTATAGCTACATGGAGTGCATTATATATAGTAGGTGTTCCCATTGGCTCATATCTCAGCGCAAAAGGACTTAAGGAGTGTAAGCTCACTGCTCCACGGGAGCCACAGGAATTAGTGAGGTTTTTTTTTGGTGGTCTTGTGATGGGGATTGGCGGTGCTCTGGCTGGCGGTTGAGCTGTTGGACATGGCCTGACAGGTATGTCAGGATTGGCTCTACAGAGTATTGTTGCAACGCTCTCGATAATCCTCGGCAATTGGACGATGACGTATTTTATGTTCATAAGGCCAATGAAGGGGCACTCATAAAAGCAGGGGTACGAGATGAAGAAATCGCTCACCGTGGTCGTCACGCTATTTCTGGTAGTAGCCTTCGCGAGCACTTGTTTTTCAGAGGAGTTTGTGAAGGGAAGGATTACTAAAATTGAAGGCAAAAATTTTACACTCAAACAAAAAGATGGCAAAATGGTAACCCTTGAGGTACAAGACGAACAAATGCTTACGAAGTTCAAGAAAGGCATGGTAGTTAAAGCCTTCTTGAAAGATAGAGTAGTAGTCAAAATTGAGAAATCGATACCCGAGGGTTGATAATGGTTTGAAGACACGCTGGAGCGTGTCCATTTTGTGAGAAGGAGCAGTTATGAGGCTAGTAAAGTATATGGTGATTTTGCTTTTTGTAGTGTTTCCTCTGATGGCTTATACTGCAGAGAAGGCAAAGACCATTGATGAGCTTGCAAAGATGTATGATGTATCTTCATGCAAGGCATGCCATGCAAAGATTTATGAGGAGTGGGAAAAGTCCATGCATGCCCGCTCACTGTTTGGGACTGGACGAACCGCTGGGACATTCAAACGGACGATCACTGAGGGTCTCATGAACATTTTTACTCAATCAGGGGTAAAGGAGATAAAAAACATTAAAGTCGACCACCTCTCATGGTGTCTTAAATGCCATCTCCCTCAGATAAAGAATGCCACTGATGAAGTTGCACAACAGTTGGCAAAGGCTTTTGTTGAAGAAGACGTTGAAACTCTTGAAAAGGTGAATATCAATTGCCTTGTGTGCCATAATCTGAAGGCTATTGTTCACAAATGGCAAGATGGTGAGCCAGATAAAGGGGTTATTTATGGATCTAAAAATGGTGCACACCCAGGCACGTCCTACAAGACAATGAAGAAAAGCCCCATAATGAAAGAGGTCGTTGCATGTGGACAGTGCCATGGGCTTGGGCCAAACCTTGAGTTTCCACAGCCATCACAATGTGCAACCCTTTACGGAAGCTATCTCCATGCCTATATTCCTTTAGGTGGTACTGAAACCTGTCAAGATTGCCATATGAAAAAGGACGGTAAAGGACATCTTATGCCCGCCTATCGAGATATGGAAATGAGAAAGAGGGCGGTGGATATGAGAGTGGAAACTCTGACATATAAGTTCCTCGTGGCCAGAGGAGATGCAATCCCTATGGCGGTAGTAAGAGTATGGATAACGAATAATGCGGGCCATAGAATTCCTGATGGTTGACCATCTTCGCAGAGGCTGGTCCTGGAGGTGACCGCTAAGACAACAAAAGATGGCAAAGAGATCTTCAGGGATTCTAAGATCTATATGCCACAGGCTACCAACAGCCGAGGAGATGCCATGGTATATGGCCCTTACCAGAAGTTAGGGTTTATCCGTGACACAAGCCTTCAGCCACTCCAGACAAAGGTGGAGACGTATGAGATTAGGTTCCCCTATGAAGATATAGAAAAGGTACCAGGTGAGCCAAAAGTAAGAGAGATAAAGGCAAAGGAGATGGATGTCACTGTGGAACTCCGTTATCAGCTTGACCCCGTAGTGGGTGAAATAGATGAAGACAGCTTCATTTTTTATAAAACCACAACAAGAGTTAGTATTCAATGATAAGGCTGTTCAATAATAAATAGGGTTTTAATGTCATTCCTGCGAAAGCAGGAATCCAGAAGCCTTTGAAAAACAAATGGATTCTCTATGAGTCGTAGACCGTATCAAGCACGGAATGACAAACTGCGGTAAGCTAAAATTGAATATACTTGTAGTTCCTTGGTTTTCAAGGAATTGCGAGTTTCTAACAGGCTCAATAATTTAAGAGAGGTGAGACAATGGGAGAACTCAGTAATATGACACCAACAGATACACTAGATGTTCTGGGGAAGGTATGTCCATACCCCCTCGTGATGACAAAGAAAGCCCTTGAGAAATTACCCAGCGGTGCCATCCTCAAAGTGCTCACAGATTCCCCTCCGTCAGCTGAAGACTCCCTCCCGAGGCTCTGCGAGAAACTGGGCTATAAGTTCGAATCCCTAAAAAACGAAGAAAAAGGTTTCTGGGAGATATACATTCAGAAAAGTTTACGATGAACTCATTGAACTGATGAGTAAAGAGGATAGAGTAGTAGGATTAATGTAATAATCAAGTGTGACAATTCAATTACATATTTCCTTCAATAATATAACTCACCTTTACCGGTGTATCTTTTCGGAGTGTATGGGACACCGAGCAATATTTTTCCTGAGAAAGTGAGATGGCTCTGTCGAGCTTCTTTGGTATAATGTCTTTCCCTGATATGCGAATTGCCATATCTACAGATTTGAAGTATTGAGGCGGTGTGGGATTTCTCTCTCCTGAAATTTCTATCTCAAAACTTGTAATCTCTACTTTCATCTTCCTGAGAAATG
>VGWZ01000112.1 GCA_016873595.1 Nitrospira sp. | reverse complement strand
TACATTTGACATCAAGAACTGTCTGTTCTAATCTATCTTCTGTTATGAAAAAACTCATAGGGTTATTTATTACTTTTTTAGCCTTTTTATCTTTTTCATCTATCGCATATTCCTTTGAAGGGCCGTTACAGGTAAAAAATCAGTTTCCGTTATCGCTTCATATTAATTCACCATATCTGGAGAAAGCATCTCCTGAAACTTCTTTCTCGGTGAGCCTTTCACATTCAAGTATCAATCTCTTCAGAAATTCCTCTGAGTGGTCTGTCGGACTTGACATGGAGATAACAGAGCTTACCTTCAGGTTCAGGAAAAATATCCAGGATTTCATTGAACTTGGTATTGACCTCCCACTTCTTAGTTTCAATTCCGGTTTTATGGATGGTTTCATTAATAGCTATCACGAGACATTCGGCTTCCCTGATTATGGAAGAAGCAATAGACCAACCAATAAATTCCTTTATGAAGTAAGGAAAAACGGTGTTCTTGTTATAAAAGGTGAGAGCGGGGAATTTGGTATCGGAGATATAAGGCTCACCGCAAAGAAGGTACTACTGAATGGCGATCCTTCTATAAGTTTAAAAGGAGATATAGAGCTTCCAACAGGCAATGCGAAAAAGGGCTATGGAAATGGGAGTATTGATGCAGGTATTTCTGCCCTATTCGAAAAGAAACTCAGCAAAATTTTTAAGACGTATCTCAATTTTGGTGTTATCTTTCCGGGTGACTTAAAAGGATATGAGATAGTGAAATTGAAAACTTTTCTCTATGGAGGGGCCGGGATTGAATCTGCATTATGGAAAAATTTCCGCCTCCTTGGTCAGGTATTTGTTCAGGGTTCACCCTTGCCAAGGACAAATATCCCGTCTGTTGATAGAACAGCGGTAACTCTTTCCCTCGGAGGAAGATATTCTTCAGGTAATAACAGCCTTGAGTTTTCCTTCACAGAGGATCCGAATACTGCAGGTGCACCTGACTTTACTTTAAGCCTTTCATTTAAGGGGAGATTCTAATATATTTCCTGCAGATCTACTTTAGAGATTGCTTCGTCCCGACTTTCGTCGGGACTCGCAATGACACTTTTACACATTTATCTACTGGACTCTCCTGAATTTTTTTGACATCCCTGAACCCCTTTTGGTATTCTTTTCTCAGTGATGAAGATATACAGTTTAGAGCATTCCCTGAAGAACCCAAAGCTCATTTTATTCATGAACATTTTCATCGGCCTTTTGCTCATTATCGCAATTCTCATTTTTATCAGGGATGTGGTGTCAATCTCCTTAAGCTCTGAGGAAAAGGTTATTAAGCCAGATAAAAGGGCAGAAAAGGTTGTGAAGTATACCCTTCAGGATTATGCACCTATACTGAAGAATAACCCTTTCGGATTCCCAGGAGGCGAGATTAAACCACTCTCATCCTCATCAGGTCAGTCACTTTCCCGGTCAGATGTATCACTCGTCGGAACTGTCTCAGGGCCAAAGAGTCTGAGTTATGCAATCTTCATGGACAAAACCGGCCAGCAGGATGTCTTCAGGATAGGTGACTCTGTGTTCGGTATCGGTACACTTAAAAAGGTCGAAAAGGACAGGGTATTCGTAAATATCAATGGCAAGGATACAGATATTCCCTTAGCTGATATAACCTCAATAAAAGAAGTGAAAGGCACAGGAACACTCTCCTATGGATTTGCGAGTAAAACAGGAGAGAGTTTGTATGTAGTTGATCAGAGGAAGGTACGGAAAGCAATAGAAAACCCCAATGAGATAATGACCCATGCCCGACTCATGCCGAATATTGTTGACGGCAAGCAGGAAGGGTTTGTTCTTAGTGAGGTAAAGACTGATGGAATATACCAGAGCCTCGGCCTCCAGAATGGCGATATTCTTTTACGTATTAATGAGTATAATATCTCAAGTCCTGAAGCAGCACTTCAGACATTTACAGCCCTGAAAGGAATGGACAGAGTTCATCTCGATATTATAAGAAATGGGGCAAAGATGACTATGACATATCAGATAAAATAAGAAGTAAGAAGGAAGGTATAGGTTGAGAAAAAAGGAAAAAAATGTGAAAAGGAATAAAAAAATAATAGTCAAACGTTTATCTTTCATTTTCGGCATCATGTTTTTAATGTTCTTTTTATGTGCTCTCATTTATCCTTCACCATTTCTTGTCAATGTTGCCTTTGCTGGAATAAAAAAGGATCAGAAGGTTACCTTTAATTTTGTCGATGTTGACCTGTCAACTGTCACAAAATTCATCAGTGAGATTACAGGGAAGAATTTTATCTTCGATGAGAGGGTGAAGGGGAAGATAACGATAATAGCCCCCACAAAGCTATCTGCTGATGATGCTTACAATCTTTTTACATCAGTGCTTGAGCTTAAAGGATTCACGGTAATTACATCCGGTATTGATGCATACAAGATTGTTCCTGCCATGGAAGCCAAGCAGCGGGGGATGCAGATTGCTACAGAAAGACTCCCTGTCAATGAGAGTTATATTGCTCGGTTGATTCCTTTACGCTATATATCTTCTGATGATGCGCTTCGATTCCTTCAACCAGTCGTCTCAAAAGATGGCCACATATCTGCCTTTGGCCCCGGAAACCTGCTTCTTGTGATAGATTCAGGCCTGAATGTTGAAAAGATTCTCACTATTATCGAAGCCATAGACCAGCCATCCATAAAAGAAAAACCTGAGATCGTCATCCTCAAATATTCAAGTGCCGATGCTATTGCAAAAATTTTGAATGAAGGCATGAGCCGTGGGAAAATAAGGGCTCCGGGACAACCTGTCCTATCAGATGAGGCAAGAGTAGTAGCTGACCAGAGGTTAAATGCTGTTGTTCTCTTTGGAGATAAAGGGATGAGGGAATCTATGAAATCACTTATTGCACTTCTTGATATCCCATCTCCTGAAGCACAGGGGAGAATAAATGTCTATTTCCTCGAGAATGCAGATGCCACAGAGCTCTCAAAAGTCCTGGAGGGAATGCTCAAGGCAGTACAGCCCACAAAACAGGCCGCTCCGGGAGCACCGGTCATGCCATTTGAGGCAGCCGGAGGGATAACCATCACACCTGATAAGGCCACGAATTCGCTCGTGGTGGTCGCGTCACCTGCCGATTATCAGAATCTTCTCCAGGTTATAAAACATCTGGATAAGAAGAGGAGACAGGTATTCGTTGAGGCAATGATTATAGAAGCTTCTATAGACAAACTGAGGGAGCTTGGAACAAAGTGGAGGGTAACAGCAAGACATAAAGGTGAACCTGTTGTCATCGGTGGATTCGGCACAATGGATCCAAATGCCTTTCAGTCTGTTATATATGGATTATCAGGCCTCACTGCCGGAGGAATGGGAAATTTCCTCGATATTCCAGTTACAACTATAGATCCTTCTACGGGGAGGGCTTCTACAACTACCTTAACAGTTCCTGGTTTTGCTACACTCTTCAGTCTGAATGAATTCAGAGGTACTGTAAATGTCCTTTCAACTCCCCAAATACTCACCTCAGACAATAAGGAAGCAGAGATTATGGTCGGTGAAAATGTACCTTTTGTCTCTAAGAGAGAACGGGATATCACCACAACCAATACTGTCCTCAGCTCCATCGAAAGGTATGATGTGGGTATTAAGTTGAAGATCACTCCTCAGATTACCGAGGGTGATCATGTGAAACTGGATATATATCAGGAAATTTCGAACTTAGTACAAGGAGAATCAGAATCTATCCTCATTAATGTTGGTCCTACCATAACAAAGCGTTCAACCAAAACATCGGTTGTGGTGAAGGACAGAGAAACAGTTGTCATCGGTGGTCTTATGGCTGAAAGACAAGAAGAAAACATCACAAAAGTACCCGTTCTTGGAGACATACCCATATTAGGGTGGCTTTTCAAAACTACAAGCGTTAAAAAACAGAAGACAAACCTCCTTGTATTCCTCACACCGCATGTGGTGAAAGAAGCAGACAGTCTTGCCCAGATTACAAAGGACAAAGAGAAGGAGTTCGCAAAAGTGGAAAAGCAATATGTGGAAGGAGAGCTTCTCATAAAATTCAAAGAAGAGGTTCCCGCTGAAAAGGCATTTTCAATAATTTCAGAAAAAGGTGCATTAGTTATAAAATTTATCGAGAATATAAAGGTCTATCATATAAAGCTCAGAAAGGGCCAGGGTATTGAAGATGCAGTTGAGGAATTCTCAAGTATCCCAGAGATACAGTATGCAGAACCGAACTATAAGATGAAAATGCAAAATGTAAAATAAAAAATTATGGAAGGCATTGACACCATAAAGGATGAAGATGTAGAACTTTCACTTATTAAAGATGTTCCGCATTCTTTTGCAAAAGGCAACCTCATAATGCCTCTCAGAAAAGAAGATGGAGTTCTTCTGGCTGCAGTTGCAGACGAAAAGGGAATACTCGCATTATTAGAACTTTCAAAACGCCTTGGCCTTAAACCACTGCCTTTGAGTGCTTCACCAGGTGTCATTATTGATGCAATTAACAGATTCTATGGCAAGATGGGATCTGCTGAGGAAGTGATGGACAACATCACAGGTGAAGACCTCTCATCTGTTGCGACTGAATTCGAAAAACCAAGAGACATTCTTGAACTCACAGAAGAAGCACCAATAATAAGGCTCCTGAATGCACTTCTCCAACAGGCAGTAAAAGAAAGGGCTTCTGATATACACATAGAGCCTTATGAAAAGGAACTTGATGTGAGGCTTAGAGTAGACGGAATTTTACATAGGGTCTTAAGCTCTCCGAAGATTATTCAGGATGCACTCATAAGCAGGGTGAAGATAATGGCAAATCTTGATATCGCTGAAAAGAGACTCCCACAGGATGGGAGGATAAGGCTTCTCATCGGAGGAAGGGACATTGATATCAGGGTCTCTATTGTCCCTACATCATTTGGAGAGAGGGCTGTTTTACGATTGCTCGACAGAAAACAGGGGCTCATTGGACTATGGGAAGTTGGACTGAACAAGGATGACGAGAGTCACCTTGAAGACTTGCTGAAGAGAACAAACGGAATACTGCTTGTTACTGGTCCCACAGGGAGCGGCAAGACCACCACACTCTATGCTGCACTGAACAGGATTCATACAGAAGAAAAAAATATCATCACTGTTGAAGACCCTGTTGAATACCAGCTCAAAGGTATCGGCCAGATTCATGTTAATCCTAAAATAGGGCTCACCTTTGCGTCAGGGTTACGCTCAATATTACGGCAGGACCCTGATGTGATAATGGTCGGTGAGATAAGAGACTTTGAGACAGCAGAGATTGCAATTCAGGCATCACTCACAGGACATCTTGTCCTGAGCACCCTCCATACAAATGATGCCCCTTCTGCAATCACAAGGCTCCTTGATATGGGTGTCGAACCATTTCTCGTAGCATCATCACTGATAGGTATCTTTGCTCAGAGGCTTGTGAGAGTTATATGTCCATATTGTAAAGAGTCATATGAATTATCAGATGCAGAACAAGCATATCTTCTTAACTCATCCCCCTCCCCCTTGAAGGGGGAGGGTAAGGCCTGCCCCGCTTCGCAGAGCGAGGCCGGGGGTGGGGGTGACTCATCACTTTACCTGTACCGGGGAAAAGGCTGTGACAGATGCAAGGGTAAGGGCTACATCGGGAGGACAGGAATATTCGAGCTGCTCATCATCGATAATGAAATAAGACATATGGTTACAGGGAAAATAGATTCGCAGAGCATAAAGAATGTTGCAATCTCAAGAGGCATGAAGACCCTGATGTCAGATGGTATTAAAAAAGTATTACAAGGCATCACTACATTAGAAGAGGTCTTGCGGGTTACACAGAAAGATACTATAGAGATATAAAATGACGATTTACGGATAGGCAACCATCATACCGAAATGAAAATTAAAATCTTTGAAATTCATTAATTTTGCATTTTACATTGTAATTATGCCGATATTTCATTATAAGGGGTATAGAGCAGATGGCTCTAAGGCTACCGGTATCCTTGAGGCTGATGGGTTACAAGACGCTATTTCGAGTATTAAAGAACTCGGCATTTTTCCAAAAAAAGTCAATGAATACAGCCATCGAGAAAAAAGATGGCTTTTCCGCAGATCTGAGAGCACATTCCTTCCTTCAATAACGAGACAACTATCAACGCTGATTTCATCAGGTGTGCCTTTAATGGATGCATTGAGGTCACTCTCTGAAGAACACAAAGGATTCTGGAGGGGTCTTCTCGTCAGTGTGAGAGAGAAGGTTTCCGGAGGCACAAGCCTTTCCCGTGCACTTGAAGATTATCAAAATATTTTTCCTGATTTTTATAGAAACATGGTTGCTGCAGGAGAACAAAGCGGGACACTGGATAAGGTCCTCGCAAGGCTTGCAGACTTTCTCGAAAATCAGGCTTCAATCAGGGCAAAAATACGGATGGCAATGGTATACCCGACGTTTATGATCTGTGTCGGATTTATTGTAATGTCATTTCTCTTCACCTTTGTCATACCAAAAATAGTGAAGATATTCGAAAACAC
>VGWZ01000111.1 GCA_016873595.1 Nitrospira sp. | reverse complement strand
GTGGAAGGTCAAGGTCGGTTAGTTTTCTAAGTTTTTTGCTTCTGCACTTCTGCTCTTCCGCCCTATGGCACTATTTTGTGTTGCAGGTTTAATTTCTTCTGAGATATTAAAATTCGGGAAGTATTACATCAGCCATCATATCTTGAACTTACACACATGCTTGACTTTTTTTATACACTATGATACACTTTGTATAATTATGAAGACACAACTAAGTCAAAGGCAAGCAGATGCAATCCGTTATATACGAAACTGGCTTATGCATAAAGGTAAAACCCCATCTGTGCGTGAGTTGATGACAGCGCTTGGATATAAATCCCCTCGGTCGGCTGCTTTAATTATTGAGAAATTAATCCAGAAAGGTATTTTGAGAAAGCGTTCAAATGGCGATTTGCAATTAATTAAAGATATTGACGCAGATTCAGTTCATGCCCGCACAGTCGATATCCCTTTAGTTGGTATGGTAACCTGTGGAGTGCCTATTTTAGCTCAGGAAAATATTGAGGGATATATTCCTGTATCTGTTTCCCTTGCAAAACCAGGGTTTAAATACTTTTTGCTTAGGGCTAAAGGTGATTCCATGAACAAAGCTGGAATCAATGATGGGGATTTAATACTTGTTCGCCAGCAGTCAACGGCGCAAAATGGCGATATAGTTGTAGCTTTGATTGACGATGAGGCAACTGTAAAAGAGTTTCAACATCGTAAAAACTGTGTTGTTTTAATGCCAAGGTCGAATAACAAAAGTCACAAGCCAATTATCCTGACTGAAAATTTCCAGGTTCAAGGAGTGGCTGTAACTACGATTCCGAAGTTGGAGGTTTGAAAATGGCAAAAAAGACAGTAAATTTCAACAAAACGGGAATAGAAAAGCTGCCAAACAACAAACCAGTAGTTTACAAAATCCTTACGGAAGGCGGGAAAAACAATTATACCGGGACAGCTCAGAGAGTTCGCGTTAGGGAAAGGTTGGCAGAGCATTTAGTCGACGGCAAAGATTTTATTCCTGGCTCGAAAGTTCAAATTGAGCAAATGAAAAGCATTGAAGAAGCGAGGGAAAAAGAATCCAGAATTCTTTTAAGAAGTGATCCAAAGTATAATAGACAGGGAAAATAATCTTGACGGCTAAGGATAAGGAGTCGTTTAAAGGGGTGAGGGAGGGAAAAGTAAGGTTTTGTCGTGGTCAATTCTAATAATGCTGGGGTTTTGAGAAGATAGAGAAAGGCTGGAAAGGGTGAAGAATTAAATGTGGGAAGTAAAAGAAAAGATAAATACTAGTGCATCCCTAACCCAACCAAAAGAGTTTATAATGCTCAAACAGTCGCAAGAAGACTTGGAGGAAACCTTTAAGGTTAGAATCACCTTCCTTAAAGAGCAAGTCAAACTCATGACCGACATATTCGAGAATGCTCGAAAAAACTATGCGACCAAGACAAAGTACAGAATATACAATTACAGGTATTTCTGCATAGGGAGCCTTCTCATTGCTCGGAATAATGCAGATGCAACCGCTCACATCATTGACGATAATCCCTATCAGATTCACTACATTAGCAGAAATATGTGTGAACTCACCGTCAATCTCTATTACATATTTGACGACGATTCATTAAGGGAAGAGCGACTGAAAAGGTATATTGACTTTAATCATGCGGTTCTTCCATACAAGGCTATGGAGATAATCAAGAAATACCCCGATGTTTTCAAAGACACAAAGGGTGAGGAGCGGTTTGCTGAAATAGAAAGGAAACTCGATGAGTTCAGAATGAAATATAAGAATTTTAGCAAAAACTATTGGAGTGGCATGCCTCTCGACAAGATGATATGGAAACTTCAAAATAAAGAGACACGGGATGATCTGCTGGCACTTTGCAATTTTGTGGTTAAATCGAACAACGATTATTTACATCCCAGTTGGCATTATATGAATAAAGTTATAAAAGATACTATTAACAGAACGATGGACTATGAGACGAGAATAATGCTGTTGTCTACAATATTTGCTGCGGGCAACCTGATTATTAAAAAATTTTTAGACCAGTTTCCTAAGGGGAGACCTGACTTCCTAAAAAGGAAGGAAGAATTGAAAGGGTGGTTTCATTCGGTGAAGAATCGAGGTTAATAAAGAGCCTACTGTTGGACTATCGAAAGGCAATAAAAGATGAAAGGGACAACTCTAATATTTAAACAGTGCACAACCTTAAACCGCCATAATCATCGGTGATAGTAGGAAGATAGAAGAACTGAATTTAACAAATTTATCTATCTGGGAGAAAATAGGAATATGCTTGCTATTAACAAAAAAGCAGCACTAAAGTTTGGAATCGATACTGATTTTATCGAAAAGAAAACAGATACTCAAAAAAATATTGAGGTTTTAGGTAATGATTTAACATTTTTGAGTGTTAGGGAATTTGAAAGAACAAAGCATGTTCATAGGTTGCATCCTTATCTTGGTAAATTTATTCCCCAGTTAGTCGAGGTCTTTCTGAAAAAATATTTTAAAAAAGGCGATACGATTATTGACCCATTTGCTGGTTCTGGGACCGCTCTTATTGAGGCAAATGTGTTAGGAATAAACTCTGTTGGAATTGAACTCTCACCCTTCAATGTTCTTATACAGAAAATGAAGACCCAAAAATACAATATTAAAGAAGTCGAAGGAGAAATATTAGATGCATTAAAGCGGCTTAAAAATTTCAGTAATTTGTTGCAACAGAAAAGTTCACTTCTTTTCGATAACAAAATAGATAAATTTTCAACAGATAGCGACTACTTAAACTACTGGTTTTCAGAAAGAGCTTTGCAGGAAATTTTATTTTACAGAAGTATAATTAAGGATTACAAAAATCAGGGCATATTAAAAATAATTTTAAGCAGGTCTGCTCGTTCAGCAAGGTTAATCCCACATTATGATTTAGCTCGTCCTCAAAATGCGGTCAGAGAGACATACTGGTGTATAAAGCATAAAAGATACTGTGACCCTATAGATGAAGCATTGAAATTTATAAACCGTTATAGTTATGACTCCATCAGGAGAATAAAAGAGTTTGACAAGTTAAGAACTAATGCTTTTATTAAGATATATCAAGGCGATGCTCGTACAAAGAAATTACCTGAAGAATTAAAATTTAATGGCATATTTACATCGCCACCATATGTTGGAGTTATTGATTATCATGAGCAACACCGATATGCATATGAGCTTTTTAATTTTCCAAGACAGGATGAATTAGAAATAGGGCCTGCAACGAGGGGGCAAAATGGAAATGCAAAGAGGGAGTATGTTAAAGGGATAGTAGATGTTTTCAAGAATGCTTCTGAAAATTTAATTGATGGGGCATTAGTTTTTATTGTGGCTAATGATAAGTATAACCTTTATCCCGATATTGGTAAACAATGCAGTTTTAAGCTGATTGATGTATTTCATAGACCAGTTTTGATGAGAACGGAAAGGGATTCTAATAAATACTTTGAATCTATTTTTTATTTTAGGAGGTGATAGGGAATGGCTTTGTCAACAAAGATAAGGAACGGAATAATAGAGTCATTGACGACAACGATAAGAGATAAACTAAGAGATTATAAACCAGAAACAAATCATATGCCCTTTCATTTTAGACTGCTTGGTAGAGATAGATATGCCATGTTTTCTTTTGTTCACTCGATGAATACTACTTTTGGTATGTCTATTTGGGAACAGGTTGCGGTGATATTAGCTAAAGGGGCAAGTTATCATGCAGAGAGACAATATAAGTTACTTGGCGAAGTTGATGAAGATACAGAAAAGTTAATCAGTAATATTCACTACAAATTAAGGAAAGGCGAAGTCGTTGCATCAAAAATAGAAGAAGCAAAACAAATTAAAGGAAAAATAAAGAAAGGGGAACCAAAATTTGATCCAGATTCAGTTGTAGACTTGTATGTAAAGGTCAACGATACAGAAAATTATTTTGATATCACGAGTGTGAAACCTAATATGAAAGAGTTTGTAGCATTGAAACTCAAACTTCTTAGATGGACAGCCTTAAGACTTAGTCAGGATAAAAAGGCTAAAGTTTTTACACGATTAGCTATTCCATATAATCCTTATCATCCTGAACCGTATGAGAGATGGACGTTAAAAGGACTATATGATTTGGAAAAAGGAGAAATATTAGTGGGTGAAGAATTTTGGAATTTCGTTGCTGACGATAATATTTATGAGGAATTGTTAGATATTTTTCAAGAAGTGGGTGAAGAATTAAGAATAGAAATTGATAAAAAATTTGCCGAATTCAGAAAGATTGAATAATTAAGCCTTTTAATAGTGGAATGAAGGACTATTCATGAACAAAAAATCTGTTACTAAAATACTGACGTTGTTACCTATCAATTACCTCAGTCAGCCACAGCAAAATATCTTGTTATCGTTATAGATAGAGGTATGACAGGTGAGGTTAATCATTTCACTTCCTTAAAAGAAGCAAAGAGAGCTTTTGGAGAGATAGCCAACGATCACGGATACAAGCCTTCTGAGATAAACGCATCACCGCCCTCGCTTGCCACGAAAAGAAATGCAATAGTCAAAAGAGCAAAAGTGCAATATCGCAGGAGCCTGATTTTTCTTGTTTAGTCGTAAATTTTGCTGTATATTATACGACAAGAACTTAAAATATGCAGAAATATAGGTTACTCTTAGCTTATCCTCCTCTTTATTTATCAGGGCGATGAAATAAAGAAGTTATCAGAGCCTGAGATTTGGGCTGTCCCTTCAAGGCGGTTGTTTATTTTTTGAAAAAAGTAATGTCAAAAGTTTCATAAAAAAGAGGATAAGATATGAAACCACAGAATTTCACCACAGAGCACACAGAGAAAAAGATTTTTAAATTTAAAAACTCTGTGAACTGTGGTTAGGTTTGACAATACGTTGAAAAATTTAAGGATGAAAAATGAAAAAAGAGAAAGATAAAATGGAGCGGATTTATGGCCTGAACCCTGTGCTTGAGGCAATAAGGGCAGGCAGAAAAATCCAGAACATTTTTATATCATCCAGTAGACACAATAATGTCCCTGAGATAAAGAAAGAGGCAGAAGGTAGAGGTATACCTGTCAAAATATTACCCCCCACCTTTTTTGATAGTACTTTTCAGAAAGGCCATCAGGGAGTAGCTGCAGAGGTTTTACCGAAGACTTATATCAATCTTGATGATCTGCTTAGAATACCAGTAATAAAGAATGAAATCCCGCTTTTTATAATCCTCGATTGTATTGAAGACCCGAGAAATTTTGGCGCCATATTGAGGGTGGCAGATGCTGCTGGTGTACATGGCATTGTTATCCAATCACACAGGTCTGTTATGCTCGGGCCTGAGGTATCAAAAGCATCTGCTGGTGCTGTAGAGTATGTCCCGGTTTCTATGGTGGCAAATGTAAAGCATGCGATTTACGAGATGAAGGAGAGAGGGATAACTGTAGTTGGTGCTGATGCAGGGGCAGATAATGTAGCGTGGGATATAGACCTTAAAGTGCCTTTGGCCATTGTAATAGGGTCTGAGGGAAAAGGATTGAGGAAGACGGTAAAGGAACATTGTGATATTCTGGTCAGAATCCCGATGCACGGTAAAATAAACTCCCTTAATGTTTCTGTTGCTACAGGAATAGTGCTTTTTGAGATTTTACGACAGAGGATGAAGAATAGCTAAATTACACGAGAAAAATAGAAATAATTGAATTTATTCTTGAATTTTAAAAATTGACCATTTTATAATAAATCTTGCTATACTATAGGATTGATAAAAAAGTAATAGGGATTACTATTGCCTTTTTCTGCCTGTAGAAGTGGAAATACGATAAGCCACCGTAGCTCAGCAGGCAGAGCAGCTGATTTGTAATCAGCGGGTCGGGGGTTCGATTCCCTTCGGTGGCTCCATGTCTACGACTCGTGGAGGAGAGGTTCCCGAGCGGCCAAAGGGAGCAGACTGTAAATCTGCCGGCGAAGCCTTCGGAGGTTCGAATCCTCCCCTCTCCACCAGCAAATTTTGCAAAGCAAAATTTGCAGTTAAGAGTGAAGAGTTAAAAGTTAAACAAGGTAAAAAGAAAGAGGGTTTTAAACTTTTAACTCATAACTTTTCACTTTTAACTTTTTGATGCGGGAGTAGCTCAGTGGTAGAGCGTCAGCCTTCCAAGCTGAGGGTCGCGGGTTCGAATCCCGTTTCCCGCTCCATGAGCAAATTTTGTTCTACAAAATTTGCAATGAGGAGTTGAGAGTTTTTAGTTAAGAGTTAAAGAAAGAAAAACAGTGAATTTAAGACTTTTAACTCATAACTTTTCACTTTTAACTGTAGTTGGTGCCCATGTAGCTCAGTTGGCAGAGCACATCCTTGGTAAGGATGAGGTCACCGGTTCAATCCCGGTCATGGGCTCCATGAACGGCGGGAAACAGTTTTTAGTTATCAGTCGTTAGTCTTAAAACTAAAGACCGAAAACCAAGAACAAACACTAAGGAGGAATTATGGCAAAGGCTAAATTTGAGAGAGTAAAGCCTCATGCAAACGTAGGGACGATAGGTCACATAGACCATGGCAAGACCACGTTGACATCCGCAATAACGAAGTATTTAGCAATGAAGG
>VGWZ01000110.1 GCA_016873595.1 Nitrospira sp. | reverse complement strand
TCGTAAATCAAAAACCGACAGGTCTATTTCATTGTCTATTAGATAATGAAGGGTATATTCAAATGTCCCTGGCAGTATCTGTTTGTCAAAATGGATTGGTATGAATTTCCCCTGGGTATAATCGTATTCTTTATATCTCGCCATCTATCCCTCCTAAGCGGTGTCAGTTCTTTTTGCAATATGCAGATGGCGATATTATAAGACTTTCTGGACTTTTTCTACAGGTTCAACATTCGCAGTAAGCCTGCCAAGGGCAGACAATTTTTCATGCTCAATAAGTTGTTTCTGTAACTTCTTTTCTATCTGTTGAAATTCTCTTGCATATTTTTTCAGACCAGCAATCTTCTTACGCATTTCTGCCAGCTCATTTATAAGCTGCTCTTTTGTCTTCTCTTTTTCTTTCATATTTTAAACTTCATCCAAAAACAAATTATATCCATTCTCAACAGCCTGTTGAAAAACTCCCATCTTGTCACCCTGAACCCTGGCCTGACGCCAGGACAGGCTTGATTCAGGGTTTCGTAACAGTTTGATACTATTAGATGCTGAAACAAGCCTGCCCTGAAGAGATTCTGAACCAAGTTCAGAATGACACTTTCAGGGTTCAGCATGACATTTTTCACTGTTTTATAGGTTTTTCAACATACTGTCAAGATGTTATATCTGTTGTACTGCTTTATATTTTATAATGAATCGGGTTCATGAAAATGTGTATTTATTCAAAATCAGTGAAAATGCAAATTACGACTATAAAACCTCTTTTAGAGGGGTATATGATAGATTGAATGCTTCTGCTACCGCTTTATAGGTAATCTTACCCTCTACCAAATTTACTCCTTTTGCTAAGGATACATTTTCTTTCACAGCTTTTTTCCAGCCTTTCTCCGCAATCTCGAACACATAAGAAAGTGTGTTAAGTGTCAAAGCACGGGTAGCAGTGCGGGGAACCGCTCCTGGCATATTCGCAACTGTATAATGAATTATTCCTTCTTCTTCGTATATGGGATGAGAATGAGTAGTCGGACGGGAGGTATCTGCACATCCTCCTTGATCAATCGAGACATCCACAAGAACAGCCCCTGGCCTCATAGTCTTCAGCATTTCACGGGTGATTAATTTTGGTGCCTTAGCACCTGGAACCAGTACAGCTCCAATAAGCAAATCTGCATAACTAATCACCATTCTCAGATTATAACTATCAGCAATCATTGTGGTAACCCTACCCTGAAAAATTTCATCCATTATCCTTAACTTGCGTGGATTTATATCTAAAACAGTCACAGACGCTCCCATACCTGATGCGATGCGTGCAGCATTATACCCTACAGTCCCTCCACCCAAGATCACCACATTTGCAGGTGGAACTCCAGCCACACCTCCTAAAAGAATTCCTCTTCCCCCACAGGTTTCTTCAAGATATTTTGCGCCTTCTTGTGGCGCCATCCTCCCTGCAATTTCACTCATCGGAGCAAGAAGGGGCAGGAAGCCATCCTCTGTCTGCACCGTTTCATATGCAATTCCTACAATCTTTTTTTCCAGTAAATTACAGGTGAGTTCTTCTGAAGCGGCAAGGTGAAAATAAGTAAAGACAATCTGCCCTGACCTGAGAAGCTGGTATTCATCTGGTAAGGGTTCTTTCACTTTGAGCAGAAGCTCTGCTTCTGTAAAGACATCTTCATGCTTCTGAGCAATTTGAGCACCAGCCTTTATATATTCTTCATCGCTAAAGCCACTTCTAAGTCCGGCACCTTTTTCAATAATTACTGTATGCCCCTTATGAACAAGTGTCTCCACTCCTCCAGGAACAATAGCAATTCGATTCTCTTCAGGTTTAATCTCCTTCGGGACACCGATAACCATGTTGCTATTTCCCCTCACTCAAATTCGGTGTTGTGAATATAAATAAATTTTTGAACAATGTCTACATTATTGTGCTCCATAAATCCAGAACCACAAAAGTTTTGAGTATTCTCTTAATACTGCTTTTCTGTCTCTTTTCCTCTCCCACCATTGCTCAAAGGAAAACCAGCTATTATCAACAGGAGCACTGATAATCTTTATTTTGTCACCCATAATCTTTGTAAAGATTTTAGATGCTCTTTTACTGTGGTAAGGAGAGGTGACAAGGATACACGTTTTATATCCATGCTTATCCAGAATTTCCTTTGTATATCGAGCATTTTCTTCTGTACTGCTTGATTTTTCCTCAAGGAGAATAGCTTTGTCCGGCACACCAAGGTGTAGTGCCTGTTCCTTCATAAGTGATGCCCAGGTGTATTTCCAGACAACAGGACCTCCCGAGAATATTATCCTGTCCTTTCTTGCCCAGCCCTCCTTGAAAAGCTTAACACCATATTCAACACGCTCTGTCTTTTCGCCTGAAAGTATCACAATCACATCAGCTGGCTTTAATTCATCCTTATAGTAAAGATACCTTCCTGCCTTTTCGAGGATAAACCCATGACCGAGATAGAGAAGGACAGTGATGAGTACAAATGCAATGAGTATTTTGAGAATTTTAAACATTTTCTTCAGAACTGGAGCAGATCCAGATTCTATACTTCAACAACCGAATCGTCTCCAATCATTAACCTCAGTGCCTTATGTCTGCTGTTTCTAAAAAGTTTTACCCTGCGTCCAATAAGACTGTCTTCCATTCTCTCTATATCTATTAACTCACTCCCATCCATTATTACTGAATGCTCCACACAGGAATGTCGTATCTTTACATTATTGCCTATACTCGAATAGGGACCTATGAATGAATTCTCTATAAAAGTATTTTCACCTATAATGACCGGTCCCCTTATACTACTCCCTTTTATTACTGACCCCTTTCCAATAGCAACACGGCCAAGTATCTTGCTCGCATTATCAATGCTTCCTCCGATATCCACCTTCAACCATTCATCAAGCACGATCGCATTCGCAGTGAGGAGGTCATCTTTCTTTCCTGTATCAAGCCACCAAGTGTCGAGTATAAAGCTCTCTACAGGAAGCCCCATATTTATAAGCTCCTGTACTGCATCGGTAATCTCAAGCTCTCCTCTTCTGGATGGCTTAATTCTCTCTATAGCCCTGTGAATATTCGGAGAGAAGATATAGATACCTACAAGTGCAAGGTTTGATAGAGGCTTTTCGGGTTTCTCAATGAGGCTGAGTACATTTCCGTTTGTAGAGACTTCAGCGACACCAAAACTTTTTGGTTCTTCAACCTCTTTTAACAGTATAAGGGCATCTGGAGAATTTTTTTCGAAATCCTGCAAAAACCTGCTGATACCACCTCCAATAATATTGTCACCAAGATACATCACAAATGGAGAGTCTTCAAGAAAATCCTTTGCAACTTTTACCGCATGTGCCAGACCACCTGGTTCATCCTGCGTTATATACTGGATCTTTATATTCCAGAGATTGCCATCACCTACCGCTTCTTTTATCTCATTGCCTGTCTCAGGAGAGATGATGATACCAACATCTTTTATCCCTACCTGTGCGATATTATCAATGCAGTAAAAAAGGATGGGTCTGTTTGCAACAGGCACAAGTTGTTTTGCACCAGAATAGGTGAGAGGTCTGAGCCTTGTCCCTTTACCTCCACTCAATATAAGGGCTTTCATGCACTCTATGATAGCCAAAAAGCGATGTTAATTCAATTAATATTGGATTAAATCACTCACTTTTAACGTGCAGTTCGTCACTTACCGCTTTTTGCGGGTTTATTACCCATATGTTCCCAAATTCTCTTTCCTGATACGCCCTGACCAAACCAAGCCTGATTAATTCAAGGAGTGCAATGAATGTCACGATAAGCTGAATTTTTGTTATCCTTTCTTGTTGCGAGTCGATTCCGACTTTTAAAAAATCTTCAAATCTGATAGCTTCCTGTCCCTCAAGTATCTCCATTATCATAGACATCTTATCCTTCACTGTCAGGGTCTCTTTTGTAATTGACACCACTTCTGGTGGAGCGGTATCAAGTATCTTCTTGAATGCATTGAGAAGGTCAAAGAGGTTCACGTCAAAGAGGTAAAGTTCTGCATCTGGCTCATCTGATAGTGGTTCCCTGTGAAATACCTTGATCCATTTCTCTTCTCTTTCCTTGAAGCCGAGTGATGACTCTTTAAATACCTGATATTCAACGAGCCTGCGGACTAATTGAAGCCTCGGGTCTTCCTCTTCTCCCGGAGGTGCCTCTTCATCAGGTGGAAGGAGCATCCTCGATTTTATATGGATAAGGGTTGCTGCCATTACAAGAAAATCACCCGCTATCTCGAGGTTCAGTTCTTTCATCATCCCGATATATTCGAGATACTGGTGGGTAATGATGGCAATAGGAATGTCGTAAATATCTATCTTGTTTTCTCTGATTAAATGCAGGAGAAGATCAAAAGGCCCCTCAAAGACCGGAATTTTTATGTTGTATATTTCATCCACAACGCTACGTTATTTTCTTCCTTGTTCTATCAATTAATTTCATGATTTTCTCTGCTATTTTTATTGAATCTTCAGCATCGGTTTTTTCAATAGTCTCAAAGTCTCCATAATCAACATCAGTTCTTTTTGAAGATAAGATTTTAAACTTCCTCACAACATCTACTGGCAAAATTTTAGGCTTGACGAACCTTAAGCTCAGCATGGTGACAACCCCTTCATGAGTCTGTGGATTTGCACCTTCAAGAATCAAGATTGCTCTTATTGCATTCAGCGTTGCATAATAACTTCTGTTGATTGAAGTCTTATACCTACCCTCTTTAAAATTAGCTTTGGCATCTTCCAGAAACTCATATGCCTTCACCATTCGTATATCACTGAGAGATTTTTTATCCTTTGACTCAAGTGTCATAATAAAACCCCTTCCTTTGTAACATTTTCGTAAAATGGCGTACGGTATTTTTTTTCCATCTCGAATGAACGGATATCCTTTATAACCGGTGCGAATGATAAACCACTTTCCATCTCTTCATCAACAAAAATGCTAATAATCTCAGTTTCCATCTTTGTATTTTTGTTCTTTACAATCACAAGCACATCGAAATCAGACCATTCATCAAAGTTACCCTTTACCCTTGAACCAAAGGCATAAACAGATACAATTCTCTCAGAGAACCTCTTTTTGAGCTTCTCTGTAATCCGCTTTAGTACCTTCTTCTCATGCGCATACATAATAAAATTTATCATGATTCATGATTTTAAATACATTCGTATTATACCCAAAGGATAATAAAAAATTCTTTCGACAACTTGCCCTTAATTATTTAATCAGACGTCCTGTTGACGAAGTTAAAGATATTTGATAGGATTTTTCACAGGTAATATTAAACGATTTAAAATAGACCATGTCTACAAAGAATACGATTATTATGTTCTTAACTCTATATATACCTCAGCAATATAACACATAGTGGGCGGCATGGTGAACAAGCTTGATTGTTATCTACCGTTTAGATTGACTTAGGAACAGAAAAATATGGGCTGGGCATTTTTCCTACTATGGGCAATATTAATTGCAATATTTAAGAATTACTTTTGGCCAATTACCATAGTAGTAATTAGTTCTTACTTAACATTAAGGTTAATAAAAATAGCAACCCAGAAACTTTCTGAATTAAAACACAAAGCAAAAGAATATGACAAATATCGGTCAGAGATAATAACGGTACAGAAATCAAAAGAAAAAATAGAAGAAGAAAGAATAAATTTTGAGAATTATAAAGAGAAAGAAAAAGAAGAACTCGAAAACTACAAAAAAGAGCAAATAAACAATATAAGCCAACTAATCAAAGAGAGGTCGAGTGGATTTCCTTGGCTCGCCAAAGCATTTGCGGATTATTATTATCTCCAAAAAATGAAAGAGGCTGACTATTTAGAACATAAGTCTCATCCCGCTCCGATCTCAGCCAAAAGGGTTCGTGATATAGCTCGAGAACGAAGGATTATTGAAGAAAAATTGCGCATTGCCCAAGGCATTATAAGTTATTATCAAGATTTATTTCCTTTCCTGGAAGAATTTCTAGGTGAGCCAGAAGAAGAAATTCTTAAATATATTCTATCACGGAACATAGAAGAGCCTATTAAGGAAGTAGGGGAAATTGGTATAGACCCTGTAAGAATATATTTATCTCCCTTGTCAGAAGAGGAGTACCAAAAACTTTCTACGGCGGAAAGAAATCAGCTTGCCCTAGATAGATACTGGACTAAGCCTAAGAGTAAGTGGCAACTGGGCAGAGATTACGAACGTTACATAGGATACTTATACGAGGCTAAGGGCTATAATGTGTATTACCAAGGTATTCTTGAAGGCTACGATGACCTCGGAAGAGATTTGATTGCTAAAAAAATAGAAAAGACTGTATTAGTGCAATGTAAGAGGTGGTCTCAGCATAAAACAATCCATGAAAAACATGTTAACCAACTTTATGGTACAGTTGTTAAATACATGATTGACCATCCTAATGAGAAAGTATTCGCGATTTTATACACAACAACATCACTTTCAGAAAGATCTAAAGAGTTTGCTAGTGTAATGTAACAGCAATATCTTTACAATAGACTCGGCATAATGGTATACTTATCCATTATGTGGAAACCAAAAGAACCTTTGAAGATGTCAAAAGAACAAAAAGAAGTTTTAGAGAAATGGGT
>VGWZ01000109.1 GCA_016873595.1 Nitrospira sp. | reverse complement strand
AATAGAGAGATTGTTAAACTAATTCCTTAAGGTTTATCGTGAATCTTACGATATTAAAATTAAAAAAATACTTGACAATATAGTTTTTTTCTGATATTCATAATGATATGTTCTTAGGTAAAAAGGGTACCGTCGGTTTAGATATAGGCTCAAGTTATATTAAAATTGTACAACTCAAAGATATAAAAGGTGGCTACGAGCTTGAGCTATTTGATTTGCTCCCTCTTCCCCCGGAACTTATTGTTGATGGCTCAATCATAGACTCTTTCCGGCTCATAGACTCTCTAAAAGAACTGCTCAGAAAGTCGAAGGTAAAGACAAAGGACTCTGTTGTTGGTATCGCTGGACACTCTTCCGTAATAATCAAACGAATCTCATTACCTGAGATGTCCGAGGAAGAGCTCTCAGAATCCATAAATTTCGAGGCAGAACAGTATGTACCGTTTGATATTGAAGAAGTCAATCTTGACTTCCAGATCCTTGGACCCAAGGGCGAACCGGGCCAGATGGATGTGATACTCGTTGCAGTAAAGAAAGACATAATAAATGAATACGTTTCTGTTGTAAAAGAGGCAGGATTTAACCCGGTGATTGTTGATGTTAACTCGTTTGCACTTGAGAATATGTATGAAATTAATTATGAAATTGAACCAGATAAAAATGTGGCTATTGTCAATATTGGTGCAAGTACAATCAATATGAATATTCTCAAGGGAGGTATTTCTGTCTTTACCAGAGACAGTGCAATTGGCAGTAACCTTCACACAGAGACGCTTCAGAGGGAATTCAATCTGACCTACGAAAACGCTGAAAGGCTTAAGAAGGGTGAACCAGTTGAAAATGTATCCTCAGAAGATGCCTTTTCTGTGATTGAATCAGCATCAGAGGAAATAATCAGCGAGGTGAACCGTTCATTCGAATACTTCAGAAGTTCAGCAGTCCATGAAGATATCAATGAGGTGGTGCTCAGTGGCGGGTGTGCACTTATGAAAAACTTTCTGAAACCCTTTGCAGAAAGAATAGGGGTTGAAACTAAGGTTATAGAGCCTTTTAGAAATATTGAAATACCTAAAAGATTTGATGTGACCTATATAGAAGAAATAGCGCCCATGGCAGCTGTTGCCGTAGGTTTAGCTATCAGGAGGCCTGGCGACAGATGATAAAGGTTAATCTTCTACCTGTAAAGAGGAAGAAAAAACCTAAACCGATACCTGCGTACATGCTCACAATGGCGTTAGTGACCATTATTGTGGGTATCGTCATGGCATATCTCGTCTTCTTTTTTAATTCCAGACTGGAAGCAAAAAAAGAGCAGTTTAAAGTCAAAGAGAAGAAGATAGCAGAGCTTAAAGAAAAGATAAAGGCAGTTGAAAACTTTGAGCAGGTTAATAAACTCTTTCAGCAGAGAACCAGCATTATCGAGCAACTCAGGAAAAACCAGAGTATCCCGGTAAAACTCCTCGATGAGATAAGCAAACTGCTTCCTAACGGCATCTGGCTTCAGACAATGACCGTAGCAGGAGAAAACATAAATATAGATGGGTATGCTTTTGCAAACTCTGATGTTGTGTCATATGTAGAAAATCTTAAGAATTCAAAGATATTCACAGAAATTTATTTACAGGAATCCAAGAGCACAACCATCGAAACAATACCATTGTATATGTTTAAATTAACATTTAAGATGAAGGACGTAGATAAAATATCAACGTCCTGAAGGTCTGATATGGCTATAAAGATTAATGTAAAGAATGTGCCTCCGATTGTAAAAACAATACTGTCTTTTCTCCCTGCCCTGGTCATCATCATAGTGGTGATTGTTCTTGTAATTTTACCCAAAAATAAAGAGATTAAAGCCTTCGAAAATAAAATATCAGTTCAGGAAAATGAGATAGCAAAAAGTCAGGCAAAGGCAGAAAAACTCGCTGAACTTAATGTTGAAAATGAAAGACTCAGAAAAAGGCTTAACGAGTTAAAAGAACAACTCCCTGAAGAAAAAGAGGTCTCCGGTTTGTTAAAACAGGTTTCTGACCTCGGCATCAAATCAGGGCTCCATATAATTCTATGGAAACCTGAACAGAAAAAGACCCATGCAAGCGGTATAGTCTATGAAATTCCAGTTAAGGTCGAACTTACAGGGAGCCATCATAACCTGGGTTATTTCTTCAGCACCCTGACAAAGCTTAATAGAATAGTAAACATTTCTGATATAAAACTCGGTGACCCAAAACCTGAAAGAGAACATGCCATTCTTAAAATAACATTGACTGCAACAACATTTTCAGCACTTCCAGAAGAGGAGCTGGCTAAGAAACCGGAAAAAGAACCAGGGAAGAGAAAATGAGGATGAAATTTATCACCCTCCCCTTAATCCCTGCCCGACGGATGGCAGGCGGACCCTCCCATCAAGGGAGGGGAAGAAATTTGGTGACGCCCATCAAGGGAGAAGAGATTCCTATAAACATTCCCTCTCCCCTTGTGGGAGAGGGTTAGGGTGAGGGGTATTTTAAGATGAAAAAAATAATATACCTTTTCTTAATTATAGTTTTGTTATTTCCCCTTTCAGGCTGCAAAAAGGAACAGGCAATTATGAAAAAGCCAGTGGCTGAAAAGGTTGTACCTGCTCCAGAGACAAAGAAGGATATAAAACAGCCTGAAGAGACTGCAAAGGTTGAGCAGGAAGTATATACATATGACGCAAAAGGAAGAAGAGATCCTTTTCTGACCCTTGTCAAAATAGCACAACAAAAACCCGAAAGGAAAAAGGGGGCAAGCCCTGTTGAGAGCTATGGCTTAGATGTAATTCGCCTGTTAGCAATTGCATGGGATAAAGAGAAATATTATGCCCTTATAATGCTGCCTGACAAAAAGTCTTACACAATAACAGAAGGGATGACATTAGGACTGTATGGTGGAAAAGTGGAAAAGATAACAAAGGACACAGTAGTAATCAGGGAATATGTTAAGGATTATAGGGGTAATTTGAAATCAAAAGACACAATATTGAAACTCCGTGAGGGGGAGGGAGAATGAGTCAGAAAGCAAAAAACAAAAAGCAAAAAGCAAAAATGAGAGAACAGAAAACTACATTGTTTTATTTATTTTCTGTATCTCTCATAGCTATTTTATTCATAGGAATAGGATGTGCAACAACTGGTGTTGAACAGCAGCCTTCACAACTTGAAAAGCCAAATGTCATAACTGGCATAGACCTTCAGGATTATGCTGTAACAGTGACATCTGATAGACCATTTACCTATACCATTTACAGGTCAAGCGATCCTTATAGGATGGTTGTTGAACTTCTTGATGTGAACATTGGTGCATTTAATAGCAAGATTGCTTCGAATAAAGCAGGTATAACTGAGATAATTCCCTCCCAGGTTGAGTTACCAGCTTTTGTAGCAAAGCTCGAAATGCTCCTCCAGACGCCATCAGAGGTTGAATCAGAATATAAAAACAATGTCCTGATTATTAAGATAAAAAAGGAAGAAGCAACTGAAAAGAAAAAATTACCAGCAGAAGAATCACCAGACCCTGAGCTTCCCCCTGTTCCGGTAGAACAGAAACCACTTTCAAAAGCTACAGAGATATCCAGTATCTCATTTGAAAAATCCGAAGATATCCTAAAGGTTGTCATTAAAGGGAACGGCTCAATAGCACCCAATGTATTTCCTTTAGATAACCGCATCGTGATAGATGTTCCTGATGTGGTAATGAGTGCACAAATTCCTACTACAGTAATATCGCCATTGAAGGGGATACGGTCAGGGAAACATATGGATAAAATCAGGCTCGTTCTTGACCTCAAGGAAATGACAAATTATGATGTTGCATCAATCGAGGACTCTATTGTAATAGCCTTACAGAGGACAGAAAAAGAACCACCTGCGCCTGCTCCTGCAATGCCACCAATAGCTCAAAAGCCCGAGGAAAAGAAAGAGATTGCTGAGGCAAAAGAGACAGAGGCTCTTATAGAAGGCAAATATACAGGCAAGAAGATATCACTCGATTTCCAGGATGCTGATATCACCCCGATATTCAGATTGCTTTCTGACATAAGCGGTTACAACATCGTTGTAAACCCTGAAGTGAAGGGAAAAATAACAATGAAGCTCATTAACGTGCCCTGGGACCAGGCACTGGACATAATGCTCAAAACCTTTAGCCTCGGGAAGACTGTTGAAGGAAATATCATAAGAGTTGCGCCTTATACAGTCTTTGCTAAAGAAAGTGAAGAGGCAGCCAGAGCAAAGGAGGCAGAGGCTAAAGCAGAACCGTTAGAGACAAAGATATTCCCCATAAGCTACGCTGATGTTACAGTTGTTGAGAAGTCTATCAAGGATTCAAAGATACTCACGCCGAGGGGGAGCATCAGTGTTGACAAACGAACAAGTTCAATGGTCATTAAAGATATAGAGGCAGTTTTCCCACAGATTGAAAATATCCTTGCAACTCTCGACAAGCCAACACCTCAGGTATTAATAGAGGCAAGAATTGTCGAGATTAACACAAAAAGTGAGAGAGAGTTAGGAATACAATGGGGCATAAACTACAAAGCACCTAATACCCTTTCTGCCATAGGAGGATCTTCTGGGTTAGGGAGAGGTTCATTTACTGGTGATAACTTTCTTGTTGACTTTCCTTCAGCTATAGGTCCTGGCGTTGGCTCAGGCTTTAATTTTGGAATCTTGAGCCCTGACCGCACTTTAGGTCTTGATCTTCAACTATCTGCCATAGAGACAACAGGTAATGGCAAGGTTATCTCAAATCCGAGGATAATGACAGTAGATAATGGAAAGGCAAGGATAGCACAGGGTAAGAGCATACCTTTTACTAAACAGACTGCGGAGGGGACTACTTCCGAAGAATTTAAGGATGTTACCCTGGAGTTGAATGTTCAGCCCCATATAACACCTGATAAATCTATAAGCATATCTATTGAGATTAAGAAAGAAGAACTCGACTTTTCGTTTATATCTAAGGAGGGAACTCCTTCTACTGACAAAAAAGAGGCAAAAACTGACGTCATCATTAAAGATGGGGAGACTATTGTTATTGGTGGTATTTATAAGATAAACACCGCTGAAGAAGAGAAAGGGGTCCCGGGTTTAATGAAGATACCAATCCTTGGCTGGCTGTTCAAAAAAGAAAAGACAACAGTGTCAACAACCGAGCTTCTCGTGTTCATTACACCCAGGATTGTGGAGAAACCATAATGAGACAAATAAGATGCAAGATGCAGGATGCAAGATACAGGATGCAAGATACAGATAAAAACATTGCATGTACTAAAGAGTTCATTATTAAGGCAATATGATCGTCATTGATCCGAAAATACCTTTAAAGCTGTCATTCCGGCAGGTCGTAAGCCGGAATCCAGTTCCTGATGAAAAGGCTCTGGATTCCCGCTCAACAGACTGCGGGAATGACGGACAAGGTTTATTTTCATGTTCCCTTATGAGCCAAAGGCTCATGTCGATTGCCGTGAAAACGGGAATCCAGTATTAAATGACAAAGAATTGAATGGATAAATTAACAGGGAATATCATAAAGGAGGCGAGATGAAAAAAAGGTATCAATTACTGTTTACTATTTACTGTCTACTGTCTGCGTTCCTTTTATTGGGGTGTGGAGGAGCAGGCCCGGGCTCACCAGGGAGTTATGGATGCGAAGATGTGGGACTCATATGTGAGGTGACCATAACGCCTACATATCAAGATAAAAATACTTACTCTGTGGATGTCTTTCAGCAAATCTGCAGTGCAGGACCTCCACCGGTTTATGAATATTTTGCAGACCATTCTGCAACCGCAACATTGAGTTTAAGGCTTTTAAACCCGAATACGACCTATCAGCCAGGGACCCTCTATATAGAGAAATACACGGTAGAATTCCGGCGTTCTACAGATTCCATCGGTGCGCCGCCAATTCAGTCAGATACAAGATATAAGACAATTGTACTGACACCACCATCAGGCACTACTATAAATACATTTGATACTACTGTAATATTTGTTGACCTTATAAGAAAAAACAAATATAGAACTGATGTATTAAGCGGCCAATATAGTTCTGGACCGGCGTATATAAATAATTACACAGCATCATATACATTTGAGGGCCAGAGCTTGGGGAAAGCAATAAAGATTTTTGGACAGACGAATTTCCAGATTGGCTCCTTTAATTATTGTGATTAATGAAATACACTCTCACTGTCACCCTGAACCCTGGCCTGGCGCCAGGACAGGGTTCAGGGTCTAAATAGATGCTGAAACGATCCATGAAACGAGTTCAGGACAAGGTTCAGCATGACAACTTGGGTCGCAATTTTAAGACTTATGCAAGAACCGTATAGATATATTGGAGGATTAGTATGAAAAAAATAGTTATAGTACTGGCTTTGATAGCCTTATCCCTTGGCTCATTCAGTTGTGGAGGCGGGGGAGCGGGTGGTCCGAACGTGCCCCCGGGTGAAAATCCCGGTATCCCGTCTGTTGTGCAGTTGTTGCCCTCTACTTTTATTGCACAGACCAATTCTTTTATAACGTTAAATACGAAGGTTCTTGACGGCAATGGAATTCCTGTTGCAAATATACCTGTTATATATACAAACCTCTCCTCGATCGGCACTTTGAGTGCAACATCTGCAAACACGAACAGCTTAGGCAT
>VGWZ01000108.1 GCA_016873595.1 Nitrospira sp. | reverse complement strand
AATTCTCGTTCTTAAAAATAGTGAAAGAAGATCAAGAATGGTTACGGACCCCAAGGGGTTGGGACAGGCCTTTTAAAACCTTTCTGAGAGGTTAAGATATCGAGATGTAGAGAAGTAATATCCTCTAAGTTCAAATCTGGTTCATAGTCGATTTTGCGTGTATCAATAGTCTTTATGTATTGTTTGCATTGATTGCAGACATCTATCCGATGGGTTTCGTTACCCTCTGCATAAAAATACTGGAGGGTTTGATGATCTCTGTTTTCGCAAAAGGGACACATTATACGGTCACCTTGCCACTTAAAACTGCAAAAGGAGCACATAAAGTAACGCTGTCCTTCTCCCCTCAGCTCGGACATCTGGGGTAACAAACCACAAACTGGACAGTACCCTTTGTTCCAGAGTTTCAGGTCAAGTCTATCCCTAAGTCTATCAACATTTACATTAATGGAGGGCTTTATGCTCGCGTGAATAAGGAATTTCAATAATGCCTTATTTAAGTCCAGTTCTCCTGTTATTTTATCCAGATAATCGTCATCAAAATGCCTTTTTATCAACTCTTCCAGTTCTATGGTGCCATTTCTCATGGATTGTTCTATCGCGTGGATATCTGCTTCCATCTTGCCAGTTGTATTCTTTCCAATTTCGCATAGGTATTCAAATAATATAATCGAAGAAGGAATATCCAATATAAAGTCCTCTTTGTTGATCAGGGGAAATCCCTCTTTTGTTTGTAAATTTTTCAATTCTCCTTCAAGTTCAAAAGAAGGTATCTCGATGGAAGGCCTGATGTCTGCCTGTTTCGTGACAATCTTTTCATAAAATGTCAAAATATCTTTATAAACAGGCATATTTTCCTTAAGCCGACGAAGCTGCTCCTTTATATTTTCTAAATCAATTGATTTATTCACAAAAATAATTTTTAAAAAAATAGCTTGTTTCGGGGATTCCCCGAAACAAGCTATATACGTTGTTTATCAAAGAGTTACCCAATGAAGCGTGATAGACTCACAAAGGGCTGAATGAGTTTCTTGATGGCTGCAATCCTTGTTATTGCTGTAGGGTCATCCACTGCAGCAAATTTATGGTACTTCTGAGGATCATCAACCACCAGGAAGACAGTCCTGAGTATCTCGGCATTGAGAAGCTTGGCTTTTGGATATACAGCCTTAAGCTCTTTCAGGCTCTTCTGAGCCATGTCGAGTATTTTGTCACGGTCTCCAAAATTCATTGTACCTGTAGGACATGCCTTCACACAGGCTGGCAGCAGCCCTTCTCTAATTCGGTCAATACACATAGTGCACTTTGCTATTCCCTCTGTCTTTTCATCCCTGCGGGGAATATTCCACGGACAGGAATCCTTTATTGTCTTAAAATCTGCTGCTTTTACTTTTACTTTTGGGTCAAAAAGTACGGCCCCAGTTTTCTCATCCCTGATGATAGACTTATACCCTAAACCCTGCGCAGTGTACATGCACGGTGGTTCAATGCAGTGTCTGCACTGATCAGCAAAGAAATACCAATTGATTTTACCCTTCTCTTCCATTTCGCTGAATCTCACTAATTTGAAGGTGGAAAAGCAGAGATCTTCTGGGTTCTGGTGGGTTCCGCGCTGAATTGTCTTCGTCCCAGGGTTTTTATTCCACTGCTTGCAAGCCACCTGGCATCCTCTGCAGGCTGTGCATTTCGTTGTATCAACTAAAAATGTTTTTCCTGCCATTTATATCACCTCCCCTTCCCTTTTGCTTTTGGTGCAGCCTTTTTTGGTGGTAATTTCTCTATATTCACCATGAAGGCTTTATACTCCGGAATTGCTGTGTTGGCATCACCGATGGTTGGGGTAAGAAGGTTGGAACTTTCCCCACCGTCCTTCGGAATCAGCCAGCCGTAACACCAAGGCAAACCAATCTGGTGGATTGTTTGACCAGCAATTTTAAAAGGCTTCCATCGCTTGGTTACAATAGCCACAGCTTCAACCTTTCCTCTTGGAGACGAAACGAGTACCCATTCTCCGTTTTTAATGCCCCTGAGTTTTGCCAGCTCTTCACTCATCTCTACGAACATCTGAGGTTCTGCCTCTACCTGCAAGGACAGGTATCTGGTCATGAGACCGGTTTGCCAGTGTTCTGTAACTCTGTAAGTGGTGGCAACAAATGGGAATTTGGGATCACAGGTAGCGAATTTATACTCTTTGAAGAGCGCTGTTGTCGGGTTAATCCTCTGAGAAGAGAGAGGATTCTTTTCAATAGGACACTCAAGAGGTTCGTAGTGTTCAGGGAACGGTCCGTCAGCTAAACCTGGTCCGAATATGGAGGCAACACCATCTGGCTTCATAATGAAGGGTAATCTCCCACCTTCAAGCCCCAGTGGTGGAGGTGGCCCATCCGGTACATCTCCAACCCATTTTTTAGCTGCTGCATCCCAGGTTATAACAGCGCGCTTTGGGTCCCATGGGTTCCCCTGCAGATCAACAGAGGCCCGGTTATAGAGAATTCTGCGGTTAACAGGCCATGCAAATCCCCACTTCGGGAAGATATTTGCTGTGGCTACAGGAGTCTTGTCTCGACGAGCCATCATGTTACCAGCTTCTGTATAGCTTCCGCTATAGATCCAGTTACCACATGAGGTTGAACCATCAGCCTGAAGAAGTGGGAAAGCAGGAACCAGTGTTCCTTCCTTATAAGTCTTATCACCGATTGTCTTGTCTTCCAGCCAGTAGCCATTAATTTCCTTGGCTACCAGATGAGGATCAAGCTTTCCGTCTGCTGCATAATCCCATTTCAACTTAAGAATCGGATCAGGGAAGACACCTTTTTTATCTTTTTCGTAGAGAGCTTTGACTTTCATATAAAGCTCATGGACAATCTGGCCATCGGCTTTTGATTCTCCTGCTGGTTCTACAGCCTTATAACGCCACTGTGCCATTCGCCCACTGTCCGTTATACTTCCTTCCCTCTCAACATACATGCTGGCTGGGAACAAGAATACCTCAGTCTTAATCTTCTTGGGATCCATTCCCGGACCCTTCCAGAATGTGCTTGTCTCATTTTCAAATATATCAATATCCACCAGCCAATCCAGTTTGGAAAGTGCTTCTCTCGTATGATTGGCATTCGGGCTGGAGCAGGCCGGATTCATCCCGAGACAGATAAAGCCTGAAAATTTCCCCTTATGCATCTCATCGAACATGAACATCCATGAGGCATTCTGTCCGTCATCCAACTTAGGTAGCCACTGGTAACCAAAATCATTATCCTTTGTCGCATTCGCCCCATACATGGATTTCAGGAAACTTGCAATGTATTTAGGCCTGTGCTGTGGCCAGTTGACGCTCTTGGGTTCTGCTGTCTTTGGGGTATTTTTCTCATTATATTTTGCAAGGCTAACATCTGAGGACCTCACCGCTGGGTTGTATCCAGGAATAATGTGGAAAAGGAGCGCCTGGTCAGTGATGCCTTGGACATTTGACTCTCCTCTCAGGGCATTCACCCCGCCTCCAGCCATGCCAACGTTACCTAGAAGCAATTGAATAATAGATGCCGCGCGGATGTTTTGAGAACCAACAGTATGTTGCGTCCAGCCCATGGCATAGAGCATTGTGCCTACCTTATCCGGTTTTCTGGTAGCTGCGTATGCCTCATAAACCTTAATCAGGTCTTCTTTCGGAGTTCCTGTAATAGAAGAAACAGTGTCTAAATCATAACGGGAATAATGTTTCTTCATGAGCTGATAAACACAGCGCTTGTGCTGGAGAGTTGGGTCCGTCTTCACAATGCCTTTTTCGTCCTTTTCAAAAGCCCACATAGCCCTATCATATGCCCTCTTATCAGGGTTGTAACCTGAGAAAAGTCCATCTTTGAAATCATATTTTTGACCTACTATACAGGCAGCATTCGTGTAATTGACAACATAGTCTTTCTGAATGAGGTCATTATCAAGGATATACTTAATAATCCCCCCTAAAAATGTGATATCCGTTCCAGAGCGAAGTGGAGCAAAAATATCTGCCTTAGCTGATGTCTTTGTGAACCTTGGGTCAACGCTGATGATTTTGCCTCCCATATCCTTTGCCCGAAGAATCCATTTCATCGCTATGGGATGGTTTTCGGCTGCATTGCTTCCCATAATCAATACACAATCGCTGACACCGATATCAGTCCAACTATTTGTCATTGCCCCACGTCCAAACGACTCTGCCAGAGCCGCTACTGTGGGGCTGTGTCAGAGACGCGCCTCCATTTCAATGTAGACAAGGCCAAGAGAACGGAGGAATTTCTGATAGAGCCATCCTTCCTCGTTGTTGATATGACAACTTCCTATGGCTGCAATACCATTGCATCTGTTTACAACCTCGCCTTTAGCATTTTTCTCGGTGAAGCTTTTGTCTCTGTTCTTTTTGATCTTCTTGGCAATTTGATCGAGAGCCCAATCCCAGGACTTCGCTTCCCATTTTGTGCTACGAGGAGCTCGATACATAACTTTGGTTAGTCTTTGTGGATGAGTCACCAACTCAAAGGCTCCAGCACCTTTGGTACAAAGGGCGCCTTCACTTGTAGGTTGATCAGGATCGCCTTCGATATTAATGATCTTTCCACCACTGGTATGAACGATCTGACCGCATCCCACAGAGCAATAGCAACAAACTGTGGTCGTCTCTTTTGCACCTTTGATCCTGAGTTCAGTGGCATAGGCATGCACAGGAGTAAGGTCAAACCCTAACTGACTCAGCGTTGCACCAGCCACTGTGACACCAGAGATCTTCATAAAATCTCTTCTCGTAACATTCATACGACTCTACCTCCTTTCTGTAGGTTTTTAATACTAAACTAAAGACAAAATCTCGTAAATAATAGTGTATAGGTGTTTGAGTGTTGAAAAAAGAAACGAATTGGTTGAGGAGAATTCATAATACAAAATACCAAACAAACCCCACCTATTATTACGAATCCATACATGTTAATACTAACTGATGATGTTAAGGTAATAACAACGACTATATATAAATATATTTAACTAATGATGTCAAGGTAAAAACGCCATATTATTTATAAATTATTTAAATAAACCTATAAATAGAGAGGGTTCATATCCTGGCTTTCATATATAAAAAAATTAGAGTTATTTTAACATATTGATGTTATAGTAAAAACTATGATTATTCTAAAAGAGCAAAATGGTTTCCTGAAAAAATAGAGCATACGGTTTTATAATTTTATTTATTATATAATATAAAAATAAAACTCGCATATAAAGGAAGGAGTGGATTATGCAGGAGATGTTAAGGATAGAGGACCTCTGGGTTTCTGTTGGTAATGTCCAGATTCTGAAAGGCGTGAATTTTTCAATGAATTACGGAGAGGTTCAAGTACTCTTCGGGCCTAACGGAGCTGGCAAAACATCTCTCATTATGACCCTGATGGGATTTCCAAAATACGCAATTGAGCAGGGAAGAATATATTTTAAAGGGCAGGATATAACTGATAAAGATGTATATGAAAGAGCAAAGCTTGGTATAGGAGTTTCTTTTCAGCGTCCACCCACGGTGAGAGGTGTTACTTTAAGGAAGCTCATTGAAATAATCTCTAATGACAAGGTGAGTAAAGAAAAAATTCTCGAGTTTACTGAAAAGCTTAATCTGTCAGGACATTTAGACAGAAACCTTAATGAAGGTTTCTCTGGTGGTGAGATGAAGCGCTCAGAGTTATTACAGCTTATGGTTCAAAGGCCTGATTTAGTTCTTATTGATGAGCCTGAGTCTGGTGTTGATATTGAGAATATCGCCCTTGTTGGAGAATCTATAAATCGGCTTTTGGGGAAGGACAGGATAAAAGATCCGAAGAGAGGAGCCATAATTATAACTCACACCGGGTATATCCTCGATTATGTAAATGGCGACAGAGGGAGCATTTTCCTTGATGGAAATATAAAATGTCAGGGAAACCCTAAGGACATTCTATCAGAAATTAAGAGAAGCGGTTATAGGGGGTGTTTAGTATGCCAGGAATAAATGAAACATACCTGTCTGATATAAGGAAAAAAGCTGAAGGTGCAAAAGAAAAGAAAGCAGCCCTTGGTCCTGATATAGACCTTCTTCGTTACAGTCAGCATATTGAAAGAGGAAGAATTGAGAGCCTTGAGAGCCTGAATCAGCAGGCCAAAGAAGCTGCTCTTATGACCGGCATTGATGTAAAAGAAGAAGCAAGGTCAGGCTCGTATATGCAGGTTGACCACTCCGTTGTCTATGAACGGATAAATAAGATGTACGAGGGCAAGCTTGAAATAATGAGTACGACAGATGCTCTTAGTAAATATGATTGGCTGGAAGACTATTACTGGAGAGCTGTTTCAGTAGATCAGGACAAATACACTGCTCAATCCGAGCTTAAAATGACCCATGGATATTTCATAAGGGTTTTCCCTCATCAAAAACTTGAATATCCTGTGCAGGCATGTTTACTTGTTGCCGAAAGTCACGTGAGTCAAAATGTTCATAACATGATTATTGTAGAAGAAGGCGCAGAACTCCAAGTAATAACTGGCTGTACCCTTTCCAAGAGTGACGCAGAAGGGATACATATTGGGGTCTCTGAATTCTTTGTGAAAAAAGGCGGGAAACTGTTTTTTACCATGATCCATAATTGGGCAGATAATTTCCATGTAAGGCCAAGAACAGGGGT
>VGWZ01000107.1 GCA_016873595.1 Nitrospira sp. | reverse complement strand
ATTGTGGGCAGTTAGCTCAGTCGGTAGAGCAGAGGCCTGAAAAGCCTCGTGTCCGCAGTTCGATTCTGCGACTGCCCACCATAATTTTATTTGCACTTCCAATAAATACATCTCAGTATTAAGTCACAGTATTAAGTCGCAGTGGCACGTTGAATAATTTTTTGAACCCTGAACTCATGCTTTACAAATGAGGAATTATGGTAGGCGATGCTGGTTTTGAACCAGCGACCTCTTCCGTGTGAAGGAAGCGCTCTACCCCTGAGCTAATCGCCCAAATGTAAATCAACATTGGAGCCGGTGAGGAGAGTCGAACTCCTGACCAGCTGATTACGAATCAGCTGCTCTGCCTCTGAGCTACACCGGCAGATGGTGAGCCGTGCAGGATTCGAACCTGCGACCCGCTGATTAAGAGTCAGCTGCTCTACCAGCTGAGCTAACGGCCCACAGATCTACGCGCCTGACCCGACTTGAACGGGCGACCCTCGGCTCCGGAGGCCGATGCTCTAATCCACTGAGCTACAGGCGCAATTTACAAAAGTTTAAAGTTCAAAGTTATGAGTTCAAAGTTAATACAAAAAGAAAAAAGGATTTAACTCTCAACTTTTAACTTTTCAACTCTTAACTCCAATTTTGCACATCAAAATTAACTGGGGTGAGTGAGGGGACTTGAACCCCCAACACCTGGAGCCACAGTCCAGTGCTCTAACCGTTGAGCTACACTCACCATTAAAACAGTTATCAGTTAATAGTGTTCAGTTATTAGTAAAACAAAAATACATAGTTCAGTCAACATGAACTAAATACTGATAATTCCTCACAAACAATTACAAATTTCACTATGTGAAATTTGCATGGCGCGCCTGAAGGGATTCGAACCCCTGACCCACTGCTTAGAAGGCAGTTGCTCTGTCCTACTGAGCTACAGGCGCAATAAATAGTAATCGGTGAACGAATTAATTAGAAAATTAGTATAAAGGATTTCCTCTGTTTAGTAAAGAAGTTGAGGCAGTTCTTGGAGGCTGTCTATTATATAATCAGCATTCATCAGAAGATATCTTTGTTTATAGCCATAAGTAACAGCAATCGTTTTTATCCCAGCCTTTTTCCCTGCTTCTATGTCGTAGTTGCTATCGCCAACTATTACGGATTCATCAGGCTCTGCACCGAGTCTTGAAAGAGCATACTTAACAGGAAGAGCAGAAGGCTTTTTCTCAGAAGTCGTGTCACTCCCAACAACGAGATCAAAGTATTTAAGAAGGTTGATTTTATCAAGAAGCCTTATGGACAGGAATTCTCTTTTATTGGATATTACTGCCTTTTTGTAGCCATCGAGCCTTTCAAGTGTTTCTCTGACATGCGGGTAGATACTGGTATAATCGATGAGATGCTCTGAGTAGTAATCAAGGAACCTTTTTATTGCCGCATCTTTTACTTGAGATTTTTCATTTTTAAGTAATCCCTCTACAAGTTTTGTGATGCCTTCCCCGACCATCTTTATTGTATCCTCCTCTGTCAGGATTTTCGGGCTGTAAGGTTTTATGGCGTAGTTCAGGGCGTTTGTGATGTCTCTGCTTGTGTCAACGAGCGTACCGTCAAGATCGAATAGTATTAGTTTAATTGGCATAAAAAATTATAGAGCAACTTTATAAAGGTGAGCTCAAATCTTCTTATCACTTCTTTATGTCAGGATATCAGTTTCCCTAAATTAAAAGTATATAATCAGCTATCTCTTTCTTAAGATGTTCATCATCATAAGCAGTAGCTATCAGAATGTCTGATATTAATTTCCCCTTTATGCTCAGTTTTTGTTTTACCCTTTCGGGTATCCCAAATCCATATTCAATATGTCCCCTGCCTACTATAACAATCAATGGAGTTCCCACAGGCTCGGTTGTTAAATAATATGCTATAGTTTCTGCCATCATTTCATCTTTAATTGATTGGGCAAGGACGAAGTTCTTTTCGGTTATCTCTTCATGAGGATGTTTTTTATAAATACTGCCGATAGCCTTTTTGTATTCTTTGCTGCAATTTTTTATTTCTCTGCTCTTCAGGTGAAAAGTTTTGAGTGCCTCTCTGTCTAATCCATACCTTGCAACACCCGCAGCAATATTCTTCGGGATAGTAAGAGCAATGACCTTCAGTCTTTTTTTTGCAGCAATTTCGATGAGGTTTATATAGTGGTTTAAATCGAATCCCTCCGGACTCATATCATAGAGACTTATAAAAAGCTCAAAGGGGATGACCCGTGAGATATAGTAATCGAGGAGCTTTTGCTGAAGCACATTGAATATCTCAAGACCGATGGCTGGATGAATGCCTTTACGTACAAGCCCTGAAACTAAATCCATCTGAAAAGATATGACCTCTGGAATCTGATGAAACTCTCCCACATAAATGATATCCTTCTTTTTTAATGTTTCCAGGAGAACATTAAAATCTACACGTTTGTTTCTCTTTGCATCTAAAATTCTGTAGTTCATTTATCTATAGTTTATATCAATCTTTATTTTTTTTGATAAGGTGATTGGTGTTTGACAGGCAGGAGGACTTATACTATTATTGATGGAGAAGGAGAGTGAGATGGCTATGGTAGTGGTACAGGTGTGAAGATGTGAGATGAAATATGATAAACAATGAAAGTATTAAACAATTTGTGACGCAAAATCTGGGGTGTGCCTGTCCTGATGAAGTTTTTCAATACATACATTGCCAGCATAATATTAAATTAAACGATGATATTCTATTGCACAATAAAATAAACATCGGGAATAGACTGTTAATTTATATCGTCGAAATGAACAATCCTTATTTAATAAAAAGAAATTTGCCGCTGCTCATTGAGACTGGTAAAAACGAAAGAGACAGGTCAGGATTTAACAGATTCCGGCTTGCAATAGTAACTGATAAAGTAGATCAAATAAAACATGTTGCAGATAGTGTATTTGAAAACTTGAAATATAAAGACGAAAAGATTCATTTACATATAATTCATAAAGATGAAATTTCCCTATTTTGAATAGTAAGGATTCTTCCATGAAAATATTCTTTTCTGGCATAGGCGGGAGTGGCATGTCTGCAATAGCTCATTTTATGGCTGATAAAGGGCATACAGTTGTCGGGTCTGACAGGACGTTTGACAGAAATCCAGACCATCCTTTGTGTAGATTATTAAAGATGAAAGGAATTACCATTGTGCCTCAGGATGGCGATGGTATTGATAAATCCTTTGATTTTGCAGTTTTCAGCACTGCCGTAGAAGCAGACAATAGAGAGATTTTGAAGGCAAAGGACATTGGAACCATAATAAAGAAAAGACCAGAATATCTGGCAGAAATAATAGCATCATTAAGGACAATAGCCATTGCGGGCACGAGCGGGAAATCGACTGTCGCGGGAATGCTCGCATTTTTGATGCAGAGACTTGGATTAAATCCGAATTTCATTGGTGGAGGGAAAGTCAAACAATTTAAAACAGAGTCAAATTCGGGTAATTCCCTTGCAGGAAGTTCTGATTATCTTGTTGTTGAGGCGTGCGAATCAGATGGCACAATTGTTCATTATAGACCAGAGCATTCAATAATTTTAAACCTTAGCCTTGATCACCATACCGTTGACCGAACTGCAGAAATGTTCAAAACACTTGTCAAGAATACAGAAGACATGATCATTATAAATGCTGATGATGAAAATCTTAGAAAGATTCATATCAAAAATGCAATTACCTTTTCTATAGATAGCCCATCAGATTACGTTGCAACTGATATTGTTTACAAACCATTCAGTACAGATTTCTCATTAAATAACACAGGATTTAGCCTTTCCCTTCCGGGAAAATATAATCTCTATAATGCTCTTTCATGCATTGCTATTCTCTCTGAAATGGGAAGTTCACTTAATGAAATTGCAGATGTGCTTCATGAATTTAAGGGAATTGAAAGACGCTTTGATATTTACCTGAAGGACAGAGAAAAGCTTGTCATTGATGACTATGCCCACAATCCCCATAAAATCTCATCTCTTATGCAGACAATAAGACCTGTCAAAGAAAGTATCTGTTATATATTCCAGCCCCATGGCTTTGCCCCGACAAGGATGATGAAGAAAGAGTATGGTGAAACGTTCATAAACAATCTTCGTGATTCAGACCATCTTATACTCCTGCCTATCTATTATGCTGGAGGCACTATCAGTAAAGATATTTCGAGTGATGATCTCGCAGCAGAAATCAAGGCTCAGGGAAAATCTGCTGAGGTAGTTAACGACAGAAAAGTTATTTTAGAAAGAGTGCATGAATGGAATAATTATATTGTCTTAGGTGCAAGAGACGATACCCTTGCTGATTTTGCAAAAGAGATAGCTGAAATGCTTACCAATCGCTTATGATAATACAAAACGTCTGAATAAGTTACTATAAATATCTATGAATGTTCTTCTCATCAATCCCAACACATATAAGTCACCGCCAGTCCCTCCAATAGGACTCGAATGCATAGCTCCATGCCTTGAGAATGAAGGTCATAGGGCTGAAATTGTTGATCTCTGTTTTTCCGAGAATCTTTATAAAGACATAGATAATGCAATGGTATCCTTCAGTCCTGATATTGTAGGAATAACAGTGAGAAATGTGGAAACTGTCCTTTATCACACGAATGAATTTTTCCTTGATGAGATTAAAGATATGGTGAATCATGTGAAGTCAAACTATGGGCTTAAAGTTATTTTAGGTGGAACAGGTGTTTTAACAAATCCAGAAGGAATTCTCGACTATCTGAATGCTGATTTTGCCATAGCAGGACCTGGTGAAGACGAGATTAATACACTTTTGAGAAATATACAAAGTTCTGAAAATACAAAAAAGATTTATCAGGGAAAGTACAGATTGAATAGTTCATGCCCACGAAAACCTTTTAAGGTAGACTATAAGAAATATTTTGATGCAGGTGGAATTGCTGGTTTTGAGACCCACAAAGGGTGCAGTTCTTCCTGTGTGTATTGTCTTGAGGCGAATTCAAGAGTCTCATTTAAAAATGTCGAAGATGTTATAGAAGAAATTAAAACGTTTGTTGTTAGTGGATATAATCATTTCCATTTATGCGACTCTGAGTTCAATGAAAGCATTGAGTATTCAGACGAATTCTGTACTGCGTTAAAAAATGAAGGGCTGGATATCAAATGGGCTATGTACATGAAGCCCGGGAATTTCAATAGAAAATTGTTTAAATTGTTAAAAAATACCGGGGTTTACCTCATAACACTCACTGTGGATTCCTGGCAGAAATGCCCTGAATACTGGTCAGATGTTGAAAGATTTATATTCAGTGCAAAATTATGGGGAATAAAAACAGCAGTAGATTTTCTCACAGGATTCCCTTATGAGGATGAAGATAAAGTATTAGAATATCTTGATCTGCTTCGGAGAGTACAGCCAGACAGTGTAGGTGTCAATACTTATATCAGGCTCTATAAATCTCTCAGAATAACCCAGATTATTATGAATGATGAGAAATTAAAGAATAATCTTTTGGGTAATGTAGATGACAAGACATTTGTGAAACCAGTTTTCTATAATCACATCAATTCAGAAAAACTCAGTGAGTTAATAAAGGGAGATACGCTTTTCAGAATAGAAGGGCTGGAAAAGGGAGTTAACTACAGCAGGATAATAACAGAAGCAATACCTCAATAAAAACATGAAGGAAATAATCTACAAACCAATAGGCATAATCCATTCTCCTTTTAAAGATGTAAAAGGAATGCCCATACAAACAACAGCTGCTCAGGGTATTGCAGGAACAATAGAAATAGAACCAGAATATACTGGTGGTCTCAAGGATATTGAGGGGTTTTCCCACATCATTTTGGTTTATCATTTTCATCTCTCTGAAGGATACTCATTAGAGGTGAAACCATTTATTGATGATCACCTTCGTGGTGTCTTTGCAACAAGGGCACCCAGACGTCCAAATCCAATAGGTCTGTCTGTAGTAAGGCTTGTAAAGGTTGAAGGTTCCACACTTCATATCGAAGATGTAGATATTGCAGATGGCACACCATTACTGGACATAAAACCTTATGTTCCGGAATTCGATGTCCATGAAGTAGAGCGAACAGGTTGGCTTTCAGAAAAAGCAAATAAGATACGTGAAGTAAAATCAGATGAGAGGTTTAAGTCATCGTAAAAATTTAAGGAGGGCAAAATGAAAGGAAAGATAATTATGACAGTGACAGGAATAATTTTATCCATCCTTGTTTTCGTTCAGGCACCTCTTGCAGATCAGGCAAAAGAGAAGGCTGCTGTGGATGCTTCCAAGGCATGGCTGAAATTAGTCAATGAAGGGAAATATGCTGAGAGCTGGAATGAAGCTGCACAGTATTTTAAGAATGCTGTCAGTAGAGAACAGTGGAAGGCTTCGCTTGAGGCTGTCAGAACACCGCTCGGTAACGTCCTGTCAAGAAAGCTCAAGTCACTACAATATACAAAGACTCTCCCTGGTGCTCCAGACGGTGAATATGTCGTCATTCAATATGAGACCTCTTTTAAGAATAAACAGAACGCAATAGAAACGATTACGCCGATGCTGGATAAAGATGGGAAGTGGAGGGTATCAGGGTATTACATAAAGTAGCCGAACCCCTTTTTTATAAGTTTAATCAGGCAGGACATAGTATTCTCGCTCATTCTCGGAAGGCATCCAGCCTTCCTGCGAGTCATATCATAT
>VGWZ01000106.1 GCA_016873595.1 Nitrospira sp. | reverse complement strand
CAGAAGCAAAATGTAATATTTTTGATTCAAAAAATTCCGTTATAGAGGTTGGTACTACCTCAAAACGATAAGATTGATGAATTTTAGTAGATGAAAACTCTGAGCAAAAAAGAATCGCTCAATTTAGGATAAATTATCTTTGGGCATCTTTTTGGTATTTGTTTGTTTCTTTGTAAATTCCAACCTGGCAGCGGCTCACGATCTATGGCTCAATGTTGATAACCATTATCCGAAGGCAGGAGGGAAAACTACTGTAGAGGTCGTATTTGGTCACAATTTTCCTTATTACGATATTTTGATCAGCAGAGAAAAACTGACGGGCTTTTCTTATCTTTGTCCTGATGGACAAATAAGGGAAATTGAGAAAACCTGGGAAGATAAAAAGGGAGAAAAGGCAGGGGCATTGGCAGGTGATATCACCCTTGACAAAAAAGGAACCTACGTAGTCGCTGCTCACAGAAAAAGAAAGGGCGACAGGGAACATGTCACATCAGAAAAATACGGCAAATCCATCATTGTTGTAGACAAAGGGAACGAAATTATCAACAGACCTTTTGGTCATAGAATCGAGATTATTCCCTTAAAAAATCCTTCAGAGGTAAAAACGGGTGACTCTTTTCCTGTTAAGGTCCTTTTTGAAGGGAAACCTCTCGCTACTTATGTTTATGCCACCTATGCAGGGTATTACTCCGAAGATGAACCATTTCCCTTCTCTACAAAAAGCAATGAAGAGGGAGTGGCTTATGTAAAAATCAGTCAACCCGGAATATGGATGGTTGTATCAAATCATAAGGTGGACTTCTCTGCATCATTGACCTTTGAAATAAAATGAGGCATTGGGTTTGTCCAGTCAATAATTCTCTTGCAGTACAAGGAGGAATAGCAATATGAAAAAGCTTATTCTGGTAATGGCTGTTATCTTGCTGTTTACCCAGTCAGCATCCGCTCATCATTTCTGGGTTGAGAAAGAGGCAGACAGGTTCAAGATCTTATGGGGACACTATCCTGAAACAGAGCCGTATGAAGTTGAACGGATAAAAGATGTAAAAGCTTTTGATAAGAAAGGGAAAGAAGTTAAATTAGAAAGAAAAGACGAAAAGGATAAGGTGTTTTTATCTTCAAAGGGAGATGTCTCTATGATAACTCTTTCCTCTGAGGGTGGTTTTCTTGTAACCACGCCTGAAGGTAAAAAGAGGCTCACAAAAAGAGAGGCACAAAAGAAAGGTCTGCAGTTGATAGACTCAATATATTCCTCTCAATATGCTAAATCCATTTTTGGTTATAGCGATGCTGTAACAGAGCCTGCCGGGATGAAGTTTGAGGTTGTGCCTCTGAAAAATCCTTATGTATTGAAACCCGAAGAGCTTTTGCCAATAAAGGTGTTTTTTGATGGAAGGCCGATTGAAGGGGTTACCATTGAAATAAAAAGTAATAAAGAAACAGTTAAAACAAATAAAGATGGCATTGCCAGCATAAAGATGAGTGAAAAAGGAATGCAGTCTATTTTAGCAAAGAAAAGGATTCCTACAAAAGATAACCCCGATGCTGATTACCAGTCCTTTACCACAATTCTTACCTTCGAGTTAAAATGAAGCACGTGAGCATAATTGTCATGATTATTGGAATCATAGCTGGGCTTTATAGCCCAGCTATTGCCCATTCTGTACATTACCAAGTTGAAAACAGAGGTATCAGCATAAGGGTGTTTTATTCAGCCGATGATCCAGCAAGTTATTCAGCATATGAGATTTTCGGCCCCGAAGACAAAATCCCTTTTCAAAAGGGCAGGACAGATAAAAATGGTGTTGTTTCTTTTTTGCCTGATAGGGCAGGTAAATGGCTTGTCAAGGTTTTTGGTGAATCTGACCATGGATATCATGGTGCTCAGATAGAGGTTGAAGTGAATGAAGGCCTTTTAATGGAATCTTTCAAGAAGCCTCTTGTAGCAACATATACGAAGCTTTTTGTGGGGATAGGTTTTATTCTCGGGATTTTTGGCATTTTGGCATTATTGAGGTTCAGGAAGAGTAAAGGATAGGTTGTTAGTTTTAGTATTTTTAGGGATGACCCTATTAGGGTGGGAAAGGAGATTGCTGTAAATGTGCTAAAATTGTTGAATGACAGATATCCTGAAAGTCTCGCTTATCTTTGCACTTATATTATTTCTCCTGAGGAAAAAATTCAACATTGGCTTGGTAATGCTGATTGCTGCAACTGTACTGTTTCTCCTCTATCAGATGTCGTTTATCTCGATACTGAAAACAGGGAGAAATGCTCTTCTGAGCGATGTGACCATCAAACTCGTCCTCGCCTTATCTTTTATCAGAATTTTTGAGATGATCCTTAGAGAACATGCTGTCCTTAGCCAGATGATGGATGCAGTGAAGGCAATCTTCAGGAATAGAAAAATCGTTGCCATAACAATGCCCCTTCTCATAGGGCTGTTACCATCTGTGGGAGGTGCATATTTTTCTGCGCCGATGGTCGCTGAGTCAACTCGTGACACGAAGATGAGCCCTGAAGAAAAGGGTTTTATCAATTACTGGTACAGACACCCATGGGAATTTATTCTGCCATTATATCCGGGGCTCCTGCTCGCATCAGCTGTTTCGAAGATAGAACTCTATAACCTGATTACAGTGAATCTCATATGTGCAGTTTTTGTAGTGATAACAGGATTTATTTTCAGTATGCATGGTATGAAGGGAGTAATAAAGACAGAAGAAAAACTATCAAAAAAAGGATTATGGAGCTTCATCCCGATTGTTGCTGTCCTCCTCCCTGTAGTCATATTTCATATTGAACTGCATTACTCATTGATTGCTGTCGTTGTATTTTTGCTTTTATTTTACAGGTATAACCGGAAATCCATCTTTACAGTGTTCAAGCATGGTTTTTCTCTCGATGTGATTATCCTGATACTCGGTGTTATGCTTTTTAAAGAAGCGATGGAGGGCTCCGGAGCAGTCAAAAATCTGAGCCAGTTTTTCGTGAGAGAAGGTATTCCTGTCCTTCCTATTCTTTTCCTCCTCCCGTTTATTACCGGCATGCTCACTGGCCTTACCGTGGGTTTTGTGGGAAGTACTTTTCCGTTGATCATCAGCATAGCAGGCAGCTCAGCAGTTCCAATTTCGTTTGCATTTGCCTCCGGGTTTTTAGGCGTCCTCCTTTCTCCAGTTCATATCTGTCTAATCCTCACAAAAGAATATTTCAAGGCTGATTTATGGGGAATGTATAAAATGATAATACCCGCATCTTTCATTGTCTTCGGCGCAGCGATTGCGGAGTATTTGATATTGAAATAACAAAGATGATGAGAAGGGAAATGCAGAGCTTGACAGACTTGAAGTCTTCATTGGCTTTTCTTTTTATGTTTATAGTATAATAATCATTATTGCTTTGTCCCGCCATAGACATTGCCGGTAAAATCAAAACGTAAAAATAAAATAGCCGGATTTATCTGCACAGTTTACTTGCAGTTAAGCGGATAAGATTATTTGTTTTGGGAAAGAGGATTAGAGTTTATGAAATATGAAGAGTTAAGGAATATCGCCATCATCGCCCATGTTGATCATGGCAAAACCACACTCGTTGACGGGATGATGAAACAGTCCGGTATCTTCCGCTCCAATGAGAAGGTACAGGAACGCATCATGGACAATATTGACCTTGAGAGGGAACGCGGCATAACGATCATGGCAAAGAACGCAGCCGTGAGATACAACGGCATAAAGATAAATATTGTGGATACTCCTGGCCACGCAGACTTTGGCGGTGAAGTTGAGAGGACACTGAAGATGGTGGACGGAGTGCTGTTGCTTGTAGATGCCTCGGAAGGCCCCCTGCCACAGACGAGGTTTGTGCTTCAAAAAGCCCTTGAACGCAAACTTCCGCCGATACTTGTCATCAATAAAATAGACAGGCCTGATGCAAGGATACAGGCTGTGTTAAATGAGGTATATGACCTTTTTATTGATCTTGATGCAACAGAAGATCAGCTTGACTTCCCTGTTATTTATACAAACGCAAAGCAGGGTTGTGCAAGACTGAGCATGGAGGAAGATTCAGATAACCTTAAACCGCTTTTCGATACGATAATGAAGACCATACCTCCTCCTGCAGGTGAACGTAACGGTGTATTGCAGATACTTGTAACCAATATAGACTATTCGTCCTATGTCGGAAGGCTCGCCATAGGACGAATAGTCTCTGGCACAGTGAAGGCAGGGGATAACGTCGCCATGGCAAAGGGAGATGGAGAAACGTCAAAGACAAAGATATCATTTCTCTATACATTCTATGGGATTGACAGAATTGCGGTTGAAGAAGCATCTGCCGGAGAGATTATTGCCCTTGCAGGGTTGGAAGGGATAAACATAGGAGATACCATCACGGATGCAGAAAATCCAAAGCCTCTTCCAATGATAATTGTGGATGAGCCAACAATTTCAATGGTATTTTCTGTCAACACATCCACTTTTGCAGGGAAGGAAGGCACCTATGTCACCTCCAGAAAATTGCGGGAAAGGCTTGAAAAAGAACTCCTCTATAACGTATCCATAAAAGTAGACTTTGATGAGATGGACTTCTTCAAGGTTATGGGACGCGGAGAACTTCAGCTCGCAATACTGATTGAGATGATGAGGCGGGAGGGGTATGAACTTTCTGTTGCCATGCCTGAAACGATCACAAAAACAATACAGGGTGTTCTGCATGAACCAATGGAACTGCTTGTCATCGACGTCCCGGAAGAGTATATTGGTGTTGTTACCCAAAAGATCGGTATGAGAAAGGGCACAATGCAGAAGATGCAGAACAATGGCTACGGTAGGGTGAGGCTTGAGTTCAGGATCCCCTCAAGGGGACTGATCAGTTTTAGGTCACAATTTCTTACAGATACACGGGGAACGGGATTATTGAATCATCTCTTTGATGGGTATGATCCCTGGCATGGTCCTCTCTCAAAGAGGCAGACAGGGGCGCTTGTTGCTGACAGACAGGGGAAATCCACTCCCTATTCGCTTTTTCACCTGCAGCCAAGGGGAATACTTTTTATCAAAGAAAATACCTCTGTATATGAGGGCATGATCATAGGTGAGAATTCAAGGGCAAATGACCTTGACGTAAATGTCATCAAGGAAAAAAAGCTTACCAACATGCGCGCTGCCAACGCAGATGATGCACTGCAGTTGATACCTCCAAAGATTATGAGTCTGGAGCAGGCGATAGAATTTATTAAGGAAGACGATCTCGTCGAGGTAACCCCTGAATCTGTCAGGTTGAGGAAGAAGATACTCGAAGCGAACAAAAGGAAATAGGGAGAGGGTTAGATTGCATATATGCCTCATCCTGACAAAAGAATATTTCAAGGCTGATTTATGGGGAATGTATTAAATGATAATACCCGCATCTCTTATTGTCTTCTGCACAGCGATTGCAGAGTATTTGACATTGAAATGATGACAACACAGTACTTTCTTCCTGAACGCATACACACACGGGATTACCTGGGACTGTAAATTTCTCTGTTTGCAATTAATAAGTCCGGACAGTACAATACTCTGCCGTCAGCCAATCTGTTTCCGTCTGTGAATGAAGGTTACTTATCCAGAGGACTCCGTACGCACAGATTTCATTGAATTTTTCGACCAAAACGATTGACAATCCGCTTTTATAAATATACAATTTTACCAATTATAGAATAAGTTTAAAAATTAATGTTAGGGGTCAACATATCGTGATCCTGATTGGAGAGGACATCTATGTATAATGCCGCTGAGGATATCAATGATAATTTCATCGGCAAATGGCATCCCAAGTACGATGAAACAGAGGATGATGAACCAGAGTACAAAAGGTTAGTAGGAAAGGTGCGATCTGAGATAGAAAGTAATGGTTCTTTGACAAAGGAAACGTTTGTCGACATATTGAACTGGAAAGCTGCTAGGGTTAAGGGGAGGGTTGATTGGCAAAATGTAGACAGATACTTAGATGCCACTAAGAGATGCCGTGAAATAGAAGATATGGAGAAAATGAGAGTACTTATTGATCTTCAAGGTATTGGTGTTCCCGTGGCATCTACAATTCTTCACTTTATATACCCTCAATCGTTTCCGATCATTGACCAAAGAACTGTAGATGTACTTAAGCATTTTGGCTATATTCAACATAAATCGAGGGACTTAAAAAGATATCCTGCTTTCAAAGAGGCGATATTGTTGTTAAAACAACGCTATCCAAGATGGTTCCTGGGAGAAATTGATAGAGCTATGTTTGCGTATCACAAACAAAACCCAGACCTATTCGGCAAACTAACCAAAGCAGGAAAATGTTGTAAAAATGCCACTAACCCGTCAAGAAACAAATTAAAGGGGACGGTTGTACTATCTCACTAATTCGGTAACTTTTTGGAGTTTATCAAAAGGTGTTATATAATTTAAACCCCCATGCCGTCTCAGATGATTATACTCAAATAAAAAAATACAGAGACGGGTGGCACTTAATAAAGGATGAACTTGCACAAAATTGATCACCCAACGAATCAATGTATCGGACGCTGGTTTAAACTGCGCCGCTGACTTTCAAGCGTTGAAGCTGTAGAAAAAGTCCAGAAAGTCTTATAATATCGCCATCTGCATATTGCAAAAAGAACTGACACCGCTTAGGAGGGATAGATGGCGAGATATAAAGAATACGATTATACCCAGGGGAAATTCATACCAATCCATTTTGACAAACAGATACTGCCAGGGACATTTGAATATACCCTTCATTATCTAATAGACAATGAAATAGACCTGTCGGTTTTTGATTTACGA
>VGWZ01000105.1 GCA_016873595.1 Nitrospira sp. | reverse complement strand
CTAAAACAGCATAATTTTTGAAGGATATCGGCTAAGTGCTCGCTCAAATCGGAAGACGAATGCTCTTGTGGGTCTTAACCCTGGTAATTGTTCCTCTCGGAACGGTGAGTTTAGTCACCTATTACCAGACAAGACAAGCCCTTATTGGGCAGATTTATGCCACGCTTAATGTGACCGCTGATTCTTTAAAAAAGCAGTTAGATTTATTTATTGAGAACAAGGAAATCCGGGCAAGAGAGATCGCTTCCTATAGATTTCTCAGAGATACCCTCAGGGAGATTAATCGACAATCTGGAAAAGCAGAACTTATTGATGAACTCAACAATTACCTGGAAAAGGAAAAAGTTCCATTGGATCCAGATATTTACGATATCCTTATTTTCAATAAAAAAGGTAAATTTGTTTCTTCATCGTAAAGACAGGTTAGGTGCTTCATTGTACCTTGAAAAACCTGGATGGGTTGTCATTGCCTCAGTCTCTAAAGATGAAGCACTTTCACCTGTACTACAAATTGTCCATATTGGATTTTTCCGTATTGGAATCGGTGTGGTAGCTGTGATGATCCTTACACTTATCATTGCCAGAAGAATTGCCAGACCCATATTACATGTTGCCAATACTGCTGAGCGCATCACAGAAGGTCATTGGGATGAGAGAGTTGTTGTAAAGTACAAAAAAGGTGAGATTGCACGGCTTGCACGCGCCTTTAATGAGATGGTAGAAACATTACAGAAGTCATTACGTGCTCTCAGACATAGTGAACGTCTGAAAGAAAACATTATTGCGATTATTCCTTCTGCACTGCTTGTTCTTGATAGGTCCTTTAAAGTAAATTCTGTGAATAAAGGTTTTTGTGAAATGTTTGATATGACAATTCATGAGGTTGTTGGCAAACCAGTTGATGATGTTCTCAAAGAGACAGGTATTTCAACAGAAGGGAGAAATGCAATTGCTCATGGGGATTGTTTTCTGGATTTAGAATGTGAGTGTCGTTCTCCCAAAAAGGGAAAGATGGTTTTAAAGTTGAGTCTGACTGATATGCAAGATGTGGAAGAAGTTGTCCTGGTAATTGAAAATATCACGGAAATCAAATGAAGATAACACAATTATACCTCTACTAATACAAACGCATTTAATAAAGTGTCATTGCGAGGGCGTTAGCCCGAAGCAATCCCAATGTTTAGAGATTGCTTCGCCTTCAGCTCGCAATGACAGTGTAATAGCAATTAGTGCGTTTGTATTAATAAAGGTATATGGGTAAAGAGAAGATAGCCTTTTGTCTTCATGGATAATATTTTTTGTGTAGCGCTTCTGTAAATACTCATCTGGAATCTATAGTTATCAAGAAGTTCTGGCAATTCTTTTTCTTTTACAGGAAATGTTTTGTAATCATAGACATTGGCAGTATTGTCTCTCACGATAATCCTGTCTATCCTGCCTTTAAAGATAGTGTTTCCTCTCTGTAGAATAAACGGGAGTTCTGCGTAGGAATCTTTTATTGGAAAAATCACATCCTGTAGATATCCAGATAGTACGAGCTTTTCAAAATCGTTATTTACAATTTTTTTGAGTCTCTCTAATTTATCTTTGATATATATTTCATTTCGTAAGAGTATGAATGTTCTTTTATCGATCTCGTTGAACCCTATGATACCTTTTGAGAGTTCTTCGAAAAGCATATGAAATATCTTACCGAGAAGAACCCAGTCCTCACCATGCGTTGTTTTTATAGATAAATCTTCTGTCACATCTTGCCATTTATGTCGTGGTTCATATGAAATGGGCTCTGTGTATATCGGTTCTTTCATGAATAGCTTGTAAGGCACGTGATGAGTGATGAATGATGAGTGATGAGTAGAATATATCTCATCTATCTGGGATTCAGTCAAAACGTTTAAACTATTAAATTCTGGATTAATCTGTCCATTTTTTAAAATACCAAGGCTGTTAGTAATATATGCAAGACGTCCTGTAGGTGGTTTTTCTTTTTTCAGGACTCCAAACAAGCAGAGGAAATCCTGCGCCCTTGTCACCGCAACATAGAAAAGTCTTTTTTCTTCTTCAAGTTCTTTTTCCTTTCGAATTAAAAAATGATTTATCTTTTTTCTTTTTTGAGAATCTTCTTCATATGCAATAGAAATCCTTCCTTCTTCTTCATCTATGACGACAGGACTGCTTTTAGGAACAATATCCTCATCGAGTGAAGGAAGGAATACCATCGGAAACTGAAGACCTTTTGCTGCGTGTATGGTCATTATCTTCACCGCATTCATCCCTTCAGTATTGATGTTTGCCTTTCCCTCATCCCCCTGCCTTGCCTTAATAAGTTTTTCTCTTATATCAATAATTGAGAATCCCTGAGACTCATATTGTTCAATAAGTCGTATAAATTTTTTTATGTTTGCGTGTCTTTGTTTTTCCCAGTAAAAATGCCATCCTTCTGTTTCTGAGAGTACATCCTCGAGGAGTATCGCAAGAGGGGTATATTTCGATCTTTCAATCCAGCTTGAGATGAGGTTGAATGCATTCTTTAACTTTTTATTCTTTACCGATTCAATCTTATCTATCAGAGGCGAATTGCCTTTAGCAATTATTCTGAATAATGTTTTATAGTTGATATTAAAAAGAGGAGACTTTAAAAGGCAGAAAAGACTATAGTCATCCAATGGGTCAGCGATGAAAGAGAGGAGTTCCCTTAATAATGCAACTTCAGGTTCATCATAAAATCCAATGCCCTTTACCATAATGAAAGGGATGCCATACATTCTTAATGCATTTTCAAAAATACAAAGGTGGGTTCTTTTTCGTAAAAGAACTGCGATGTCACTATATGCACACGGTCTCTTTTTATCTCCCTCATATATCTCATAATTACCCACAAGTGACTGAATCCTTTTTGCAAGCGTTGTTGCCTCTTTTTCACGATTCTCTTTCGTATGCGAAAGCCCTTCTATAAGAATCAGCTCGACATTACCGTTGCCCTGTCTTGTTGCCTCAAATGGTGTGTAGAGGGTATGCCAGCTATCACGAATAGCAGGAGACATTAATTTCTCAAAGAGAGAGTTTGTAAATTTTACTATTGCAGGGAGACTGCGGTAATTTTCTTTTATCTCTTCAAAGTAGTACTCATTCCCAAGCCATTCAGAAAATAATTCCTTTGCATCCTGAAATACACTTACATTTGCTCCTCTGAATAGATAAATGGACTGCTTGTCATCTCCAACAAGGAAGATTGTTGGGAGCTTACCCGAATCTCTTTTTGCACCGATGCCTGATCGCCATTCCTCTGTAAGTTTGTCTATAATTTTCCATTGCAGAGAACTTGTGTCCTGAAATTCATCCACAAGTATGTGGTCAGTGTGTTCATCAAATGAATAGAGGATATTATGCCATTCAGGGTTCTTCACAAGAGCTTCGTATGTGAATAATTCAAGGTCGTCGAAATCAATGAGGTGTCGCTCAAGTTTTTTATTGGAATATCTTTTAAGGCAGCGTGAATATAACTCAAGGATTTCATTTTCTTCTTTTCCTGTAAAGGGGTGATTTTCTCTTAGGATACGCTCCGGATAGGGCCTCTTGCTGTGTAATTCATCAAGTAGACTGTAAAGACTATCCCAGCCTTTGATGCCTCTGTCTTTCATCATGACAAAAAACAGATCAGGATTATTTTTTTCATCCATGAGACATTCATAAACAGACTCTGACCAGAGGAGTGAAGCATTGAAATCATCCATTACATCAAGTGATGGATCAAGTCCAATATCGATTGAAAATCTTTTGAGGAGTTTCAGACAGAATGCATGGATTGTAGATATTCTCATAAGGGGTATCTTCTCTTTAACTTTCAAAAATAATTCAGGATACGCATTTTCAAGGATATGGAGAATCCTCTCCTTCATCTCTGCAGCAGCCTTCTCGGTGAAGGTGATTGCCAGTATCTTTTCTATCTCAGAGCCTCCATGTAATAAACTGACATAGCGCCTTGCAAGTTTTTCTGTCTTTCCTGAACCTGCAGGAGATGAGATGATGACACTTTTGGTTATATCAAGATACCTTTCCATGTCATATATTCTTAACTTTTAACTGTTCACTTTTAACTGTCTTTTGTATATATGGACAGTATGGCCTCTCTGAACAATTCCTACATGTCTGCTCATTCAAAGGTAATGCATAAAAATTTCCTGCTCTCATTTTTACTACAGTTTCTTCAAGGAACCTTAAACTCATTCTGATATAATCTTCTATTGTCCGTCCATTTTTCCTGTCATTTCTCCCTGGAATCCATGATATGTTTAAGTCCTTGAGAGAGTAGATGCCCACACGCTCTGCCTTATATCCGAGTGACTTCATTAATGCAGCATAGAGGAATAACTGGAGTGTTGCGCCTTTTGCAGCTACTTGAGGTCCGCTCAACTGAGTTGTCCCTGTCTTGTAATCAATAATCTGAACAATACAGCCATTTTTCTTATCAACCCTGTCTATCTTTCCTCTGAGCTTTATTCCTTTTAGAACTTCACCTTCAACAGAAACTTCAGCCTTCATAAATGAGTACCCTTCTTTTAGGATGGTGCATTCAAGTTCGTAAATATCAGGAAGAATAGAGAGAAATGATTCTTTAATAAGTTTTTTCCAGTAATCTTCTAAAGGTTTATTGGACAAAAGATTGTCTAACAGTATTTCTGCTTTATTCCTGAGATCATCAGCATTTACAAATGGTTTTGATATAAGGTTTTGCATTATCTCATGGGCTATGATACCGAGAAGCATTCTCTCTATTTCGTACTCTTTTATTTCAGGAGGATTAAGCTGAAGTGCTTTTTCAATAAAAAACTTTCTTGGACAGGTTCTATAAGCATCTATATCAGTGACTCGTATAAATGAGTTTTCTCCAAAATGTTTGTTCATTAAATTATCCCCTGCAACTTCTATTTCCTTTACATATGCTCCAAGAAGAGTTTTGCCTTTTGTGATAAGTTCTTCTTCCTTTGAAAAGATTCCCGGAATATGCTCTTTTGCCGCTTTTCCCCATGGAAGGAATGGGGATGGAAGAAACAATTTATCTCCCTCCATTACAGGATAAGAAAGGTGAAAATTCTTTGTTGAGGCGATTGTCCTGTAAAATAAATATTTCTGAAGGAATAAATACTTCTTCAAGTTTACGAGACCAAATTTCGTCCTGACAGTATCAGGAAGTATATGGTCAATGTCAGGCTTTGAGGGAAGATCTCCATCTTTTAAACCTCCAAAGTATAGATACTCCGATTCAATTCCTCTTGATTCAAAAAAGTCCATAACCTGCACACCGATACCTTCTTTTTCTGTAAATGTACTATTCAGAACAATTTTCAAGGAATCTATGAAATGATGAAACGTGTTAAGCCCGGGCGTTGAGGAATGAGGAATCACGATGTCAATAAAGGAAAGTTTTTTAAATATCTCTTCTGCCTGTTCCATTAAATCTGTCTTATCGCTCATGACATCGGAGAAACCAAAGTCATTGAGAAGATCTATGATAACTTCACAATATTGACTGTAGCTCCCATTGTTCCTTATGGATTCCAGTGGTGAAAGTTTTTTAAATACCCACAGAAGATCTTTTTCAATATGATTGGGAAAATTGTTGATTGCTTGCTGTTGACTGCTCATCATTTTTGATAGGTTGAGCCATGTGTCTTTCCCTTTGATTATGCCCGCTCTAAGACAGAGCATAGGTATCCATTTCCTGAATAGTAAAGGCATATTTTTAAAATAGGGGGAGGTAAGAAAGCGGGAAAAGGGAAGTCTCGTGTACTCATCAGCTACTGATTCAAGCAATGATATCACATCAAGAAATGGGCGTGCTTTTCCAGCAGGTTCCGGAATTGATAAGGTATAGGGTATACCATATCTCCTGAAAATGCGGGATACCACATCTGAATATTCGTATAGTTTTGGAAAGGTAACTATTACTTTATCTAAGTCTCTCATTTTCCCGGATAGAAAAGAGGTTTTTATATGTTTAGCAATTCCCTCAATCTCTTCTTCTTTTCCGGGATATGAGTAGTAAGAAGGTTTTAAATCATGACCTTCAGAAGATAAATAGACCTCTTCACACTTAAAGTTATTTCTTATAAATATATTATAATTGTCTGTTATATAAAAATAATCAATCTCATAAGGCATAGAGATGAGTGCATACTTCACATTTTCGAGTAATGCCTTCAAGATTGCTTCCTCTGATCTGGTAAGTTCATAAAATCCATCAAGTATGAGGATCTCTGGGCTATAGTCATTCTGTTGAATCAGGTAAGGACATACTGCCATTATATCATTCTCATCCAAAACAGAGTTTTGAGTCAGTAGTTCTTGATACTCATTAAAGATTTCAAGGGCTTCCATTGCCCTACGTGAAACATCTTCAGGGATGTTAAGATCATAAAAAATGTCCTTTAATAAGTTGCGTATAGTGTCAATGTCTTTTTCTGGATGATACTGTTTCGCCTCATTGATAAAATCAGCGATAAGAGATGCAAAGCCTATCCCTCTCCCTGAAAGTTGTGAAATGATGATTGGTATAAGAGGGTGAGTTATCACATTTTTGTCTCCATAAAGAGAATAGAGTCTTTTCGAGAGTTGCTTAATCGTCATCATCTCAGGGGGAATATAATCAGACCTTACGAGCCCGTGAAATTTTTGCTGGCTGTCTTTTACCTTTCTCGGAGTAGGGGCAATATAAAGGATTTTTGAATAATCAGGCCCTTTTACTCTATCTACCGTTAACTGAAATAAAGTCTCAGTGATACCTTTGTATTGAAATGGTGTATAGAATACTTTAATAGACATTTTCAGTGCACTTTAATTGATTTATT
>VGWZ01000104.1 GCA_016873595.1 Nitrospira sp. | reverse complement strand
AATTACTCTCTGACCTTGAGGATTGCGATAACCCTGACAATTGCCCTCATGGCAGACCAACAAGAATTTTCTTTTCTTTAAATGAACTGAAAAAGATGTTTAAGAGAAAATAAGATTTTTATCTTAAATGATATGGAATAGTTTAAACTTGCTTGATTATTGACACCCTATGCCAATTGTGATATTTTTAAAGACACACAATGCCAGATAAAACAGTTATAATGAAAGAAGCCCAACGATATCTCGCAAGGGGTCTTATAGATAAAGCGATTGCTGAATGGGAAAAATTATTAAAAGAATATTCTGACGGTACTATCTATAATACCATCGGCGATTTGTACCTTAAAAAGGGCGACAATAAAAATGCAGTAGATTCATTTCATAAGGCTGCACAGTTTTTTCGGCACGAAGGCTTTTCTCACAAGGCGCTCGCACTTTATAAAAAAATACTCAATATAAATCCCTTAGATTCCGATGCACTCTTTTCAATTGGTGAACTTAATGAGGGTAAAGGGCTTATTACAGATGCGATAAAATATTATCTCGCTACAGCTGATAGTCTTTCGAAGGAAGGTAAAAAGGAAAAGCTTCTTGATATATACGGTAAGATACTCGCTGTTTCTCCGTCTAATATCCCTCTCAGAAACAAGATAGCAGAAATATATGTGAAGGAAGGCCTCGTGTCAGAAGCAGCAAAGCAACACCTTCATATCGCAAGACTTTACGATGAAAAGGGAGATTTTGAAAAATCAATTGCATACTATCAGAAAGTCCTTGATGCCCAGCCTTTACACAGAGATGCAATCCTGGGAATAAATGATCTCTATGAGAAGACAGGCAATCTTGAACAGGCCATCGAGCAGATAAAAGAGGCTTCTACACTGTTTCCTCAAGATATTGATATCCATCTTAGATGTGCACACCTGTATATAATGGGGGGGATACTTGCTGAAGCAAAGAAATGTCTCAGAAAAGTCATCGAAATAGAACCTGCTCATATAAAGGCACGGAAGCTCCTTGGAGATATCTATATAAAGGAAGGTAAAAGAGAGAAAGCATGGAGAGAGTATCTTCCCATTCTTGATGAGATGATACTCGATGTGAAATATGATGATGCCATAAAGCTCCTCGAGTCTTTCAAGGATATAGACCCACTGGAGACCGGAAAGAGACTCGTTTCACTCTATAAACAGCTCGGTGAGAATCTTCAAGTAGCTCATGAACTTATTTCTCTCGGTGATGTACTTGCAGCAAAGGGTATGCAAAAGGAGGCACTTCACTTCTATAAGGAGGCGATTGAGATAACATCCGATGATGATTCACTCATCTCTAAAGCAGTTGAACTTGAAAAGGAAGTTGGTCTGGAACATTTTAAGATAGAGGGTGAGAAAACTGCTGAAGAGCTCCTTGCAGAGGCAGACATTTTCATCAGATATGGTCTTTATCAAAATGCGCAGGATATCCTTGAAGAGCTCAGACAGAGAGAACCCGAAAACATAGATCTTCATTTAATGCTGAAGTCCCTATACATTACTATGGATAACAAAGAGCAAACAGTCACAGAATGCCTTGAACTATTAGAGCTTTACGAGAAAGCTGGTAATGTTGAGAGTCGTGACCAGATTATCAAAGAGGCTTATGAACTATATCCTGAAGACCAGAGACTTATCGAGAGAAAGGTAACACCTCTTCCTCAAGAGGCGGTTTCAGGTCCTTCCCCTGAGGGGCTTGCGATAGAAGATTACAGTGAAGAGATTGCAGAGGCAGATTTTTATTTCAAACAGGGGCTCACGGATGAGGCCAGAGGTATTTTGGAAAGATTGCAAAACCTCTTTCCTGAAAATAAAGAAATAAAGCAGAAGCTCTCTTCACTTGGCCTGCCAGCAGAGGAAGTTGAAAAGAGAGATGTCGTAGAAAAACCACGTGAAGAATTTGCCCTTCCAGAAAGTGAGACGTTAGAAGCACAGGATATACAAGAACCTGCCCTTGACAGTGATGTCCTCGACATATTCAATGAATTCAAAAAGGGGCTTGAGAAAGAGCTCGATGCGGAAGATTATGAAACACATTACAACCTCGGCATTGCCTATAAGGAGCTGGGACTTATAGATGACGCAATAAGAGAATTTCAGACATCGCGTAATGACCCGAAGAGTTTTATTCAATCTTCCAGCATGCTCGGTATATGTTATATGGAAAAAGGTGTGTATCCCCTCGCTATAGATGTCCTCACCAGTGCTCTTGAAAAGATGGAAGATCGAGGAGACTCTTACTGGGCAATGAAATACGATCTCGCAGAGGCTTACGAAAAGAACGGCAATATTAAGGAAGCACTTGATGCATACACCGAGGTATATGGATGGAATTCCAAATTTCGAGCTGTTTCTGATAAGATAACCCAGGTAAGAGCAAAATTGCCAAAAGATGCTGAAGAGGGCAAACCAAGAGAGAGGAAGGATAGGGTATCATATCTATAAATAAGCTTTCAAGCACAAAAGCCAGATAGCTACCAATCTGGTAAGCTGGCAAGCAGAAAAGCTATAATAATACATGGATTATTTAGAATATTACAGTCTTAAAGAACATCCATTCTCAAACGTGGTTGACAGCAGGTTTTATTACAACAGCCCACAACATTCAAATGCCCTCGTCAAACTGAAGTATGCTGTGGACACAAGAAAAGGTCTTGTTGTGGTGATCGGTAACATCGGGACAGGGAAGACAACGCTTGCGAGAAGGTTTCTTGAGGAACTGGATGAAGAAACCTATGAGGCAGCACTCCTTGTAGTAGTTCATGCTTCTGTCAGTTCAGAGTGGCTCTTTAGAAAATTTGCAATTCAGCTTGGCGTCAAGAACCTTAATGAGAATAAAGTAGAACTCCTCACCCATATTTACAAGAGACTTAAGGAGATAGATGAGAATGGGAAAAAGGCAGTCGTGATGATTGATGAGATCCAGATGTTGAATTCGAGGGAAATCATGGAGGAGTTCAGAGGCCTCTTGAATATGGAAGTCCCCGAAGGGAAAATGGTCAATTTTGTCTTTTTTGGGTTGCCTGAGTTCGAGGATGTCCTTTCCTTGGACGAACCACTTAAGCAGAGGATTGCGGTAAAGATCAAGCTTAAGGAATTCTCTGAAGAAGACACAAGGAATTACATAAACCACAGGCTCATGATTGCAGGATGTAATAAAGAAATATTTACAGAAGAGGCCTTGAGACTTATATACCAATATTCAAATGGTATCCCCAGACTAATAAACACAGTCTGTGATAATGCACTCCTTGAGGGTTACTTGTTTAAATCAAACGTCATAGATAATCTGACGATAAAAACTGTAGCAGTTGACCTCGATTTAGACAGAACCGGTAAATAATATTTCTTTTATCTTTAATGTGACAAAATAGTGAGAGAGTTCTATCTTTATTTTTAATGGATACCATATATCACCTACCTTTTCCGGATTTTCATAAGAGATAGTAAGATCTCTGCCATCTTCAAGGGTGATTATCTGCTTTAGAGGAAGCATTGTTTTTCCATCTATCCATATTTTTCTGAAAGGATTTCGAAGAAGATACATACCATCTTTTTCAGCAACTTCAAAGTCATTTATATCCCACCAGAAAAGACAGTCCCGCAAGCCATAGGTGAGAATTGTATTTTTACCTCTGTCAAGCCGCGGTACACTTTTTATAATGCCATCTTCAGAGGTGAGTTCGAGTGCAAGAAAACCAAAAGAGTACACTCGAAGATTGAGATTACCGTTTCTGGATATATTCAGCACCCCGTCGCCTTTAATCTCGGTATCATCTTTTTCAAAGATTATGGAAAACGTGGTATCTATTGATGAAATAGTATTCCTTGAGTTGAGTACGTCCCTTACATCAACACCTTCGTATACAGGTATCTCGACACGTGGTGTGACGCAGGACAATAACAAAAACAGACTACTAAGTAAGAACAGTCTCCAGACAATCTTCAACATTCCTTACCCCTATTATCTCTAACCCGAGACTATTTTTAAGCTTTTCTGAGTTACTGAGAGGTATAACTGCTCGCTTAAATCCTATCTTTGACGCTTCCTTTATACGTACTTCTGCCTGTGTCACTGCCCTAATCTCACCCGAGAGTCCTACCTCACCAAATACAAAGATTTTTGGATCTATGGGTTTATCTTTCAGAGAGGAAACTATTGTTGCAATGATGCCGAGGTCAACAGCAGGCTCAATGATCCTGAGCCCTCCGACCACATTCACAAATATATCCGCTCCCCCAAGATGAAGTCCTGCTCTCTTTTCAAGAACTGCAACAAGCAAATTCACCCTGTTAAAGTCAACACCTATGGTTGTCCTTCGGGGCATTCCGAAATTGGTCTGAGACACAAGCGACTGAATCTCCACCATCAACGGCCTTGTACCTTCAAGACTCGCAACAACTGTTGAGCCTGAAACATTCAAAGGCCTTTCAAGGAGAAAAAGCTCAGATGGGTTTTCTACCTCTATAAGACCTGAATCGGACATCTCGAAGATACCTATCTCATTCGTTGAGCCAAAGCGATTTTTTATAGTCCTCAGGATGCGGTATGAATGGCCCCTGTCACCCTCAAAATAAAGAACCGTATCCACGATATGTTCAAGTACACGCGGGCCTGCAATCGCACCTTCTTTGGTGACATGGCCGACAAGAAAAACTGGGATGTCCGACCTTTTAGCAAAGAGCATCAATTTTGCAGCACAGTCCCTCACCTGACTCACAGAACCAGGTGCTGACATCAAATCTTCCATATACATGGTCTGTATTGAATCGACAACCATCGCCTTCGGAGAAAGCTTCAATGCAGTATCAATAATGACCTCGAGTGAGGTCTCTGCAAGTAAGATTATCTCATTTGAATCTATTGAGAGTCTCTCTGCCCTGATTTTTATCTGCTCAGGAGATTCTTCACCCGAGATATAAAGTACCTTCCCGTATTTTTTTGAAAGACCTGAGAAAGCCTGTAAGAGCAACGTGGATTTACCTATGCCGGGATCTCCCCCAACGAGTATTACTGAACCTGCAATAACGCCACCTCCAAGAACTCTATCGAGTTCTTTCATGCCTGTCGATGTTCTCTGTTCATATCCGCTTTTGATTGAGCTCAGAGGCTGTGGCTCAGTTTTTCCTATGTGGATAGAGAGTGATGAATGGCGTGAAACAGGCTCTTTCCTTTCTTCAACAAGGGTATCCCATGCCCCGCAGTCTGGGCATTTACCGAGCCACTTTGGGTTTGTATAACCGCATGCCTGACACTGATAAAATGTTTTTATTTTAGCCATATATCAATATACTCTTAGTGTTCTGTCTGTAACACTTCTTTACACTTCTTGAAGTGTCATTCCGCACTTGATGCGGAATCCAGGGTTTCCCGTGAAGACGGGAACCCAGTTCCTTTGTATAGTTCCCTGCTTTCGCAGGGACGGCGTCTGGATTCCTGCTTTCACAGGAATGACAGTTTGAGTAAAGTTATCTATGAGACAGCACATTAGTATGAGACTCAGTATACGATTTCTTTGATTTTAATTATAGCAAAAATGTATAAAATAGAATTATATTCGGATCAGTTTTAAGCAATAAAAGTGATATATACCATGAACTTAGAAGAGAAAAAGAAGCAAATCAGAGAACTATATGACCAGTATGAAAAGAACGTCGCAGATTTTAAAAAGATGGCGGCCTGTGAGATTGGGTGTGCTGATTGCTGTATAGATGTCGGTAACATTGATATCACTACCCTTGAAGGCATCATAATACATGAACAGATGAACTCTTTTGGAGAGCAGCTTTCCGCAGAGATTAACCGCTATTTAAATAAATAAAGTGAGGCTCTTTTCTTGATTTCCATTTTCACGACAAAATATCTTCCTCATCATCATAAAATACTTTGAAGTCATCCATTATAACTTCCTCCACCTGCTAGGCTTTTTTCTACAGGACCCCAAAACAAAGTGCTGTAAGAGTAAAACAGAAACTTCGTTAATGCCTGTTTAGCAAAATATTGTCAAGCATTTAGTCTGTCAACTATACCAATGAGATAATTTTTAGTGAATCTATTCTTTCAAAATGGTCTTTATTATTTGTCAGAAGAGTAAGATTATGTCTTAAACATATAGAGGCTATCAGAAGGTCAAAGTTTCCAATAATGTTTCCTTGTTTCCGTAATTTATTTCTTTCTCTCCCAAAGATTTTACATGCATCCTGGTCTATGGGTAAAACTGTAATACCTGCAAGAAAAGTCTCTAATGCATTAAGGCTGGCTTCGTAATGCCTTGAACCATATACACCTTCGTAAAGTTCAGCAATAGATATGATACTTGTACAGATGCCTGAAGGAGCTAACTTTTCAAGTTTCTTTGATACAGCTTCGACACCATTAAGGTGGTCGATAATCCAGTCTGTATCAACAAGATACTTCAAAACTTGACCCTTGTTCTTGTAGAAATAAGCCTATCTGAATATATGTTCTGCTTTAATTTTTCAGCATTAATCAGCCCTTTCCATGCTCCTGCAGTTTTCTTTAGCAGCCTAATGGTCTTTTCTGTCTTTTTGCCTTTCAAGTGATCTATATATTCAAGAACTTCTTTTTTGCCCTCTTCTGGTAGGTCTTTTAATTTAGTGATAATTTTATCTTCGATTGCTTTTGCAGATGGCATGCTTCCTCCTTACACGAAATATTTACATAATTATAACACATGTCACTTTTTGCCCTTATTATGATTCTCCTTTAATAGTCGTGTCCAGTCTACGACTTATAGAGTCTATGCCTCGTAGAGAATGCCCAGCATCAGGGCGAAAAGATTTTTAGAATAGAATTAGGTTTTATCTGCAATGCACTTCCCAGTTTTCTTCAAATGTGCAAGGATAAGTGCCTTCTTT
>VGWZ01000103.1 GCA_016873595.1 Nitrospira sp. | reverse complement strand
ACATCAAATGCTGAAATCCTGTCGGTAGCTATAAGTAAAAGGTATTCTCCAAGATCATAAATGTCTCTTACCTTTCCACGTTTGACAAAGGATACATCAGGAAAATCTGTTTTTAAAATTATTTCATTCACGAGGAATACTTTCAGAAATAATTTTTAGGATTTTTTACTCGTTTTTGCAAAAAAGGTTGTTATTTTTTTCACGGTATTATCGCTCTGACAATGGGGACAATTGATCTTTGGCTTAATGTCAAATTCTTTAAAGGAAAGAAAAACCGTAAACTCTTTTCCGCAATCTTTACAGGTATATTCATATGCTGGCATAGTGACCTCCTTTCCAAGTTTCTTAAGTTTTATGTTCTCTCTGATGAAAATTTATAACACAAAAAACTAAGTATTCTCAAGAAATTATATTAACTCAGTATTCCCCTGACATCCTTTTCATTCACTGGCCCATAGACAGTGACTGAGAACCGCTCTTTTTTGATCAGCCTTTCAGAAAGGCCCTTGACCTGGCTGAGCGTGACTGCATTTACTTTTTTCATAATTTCCTTAGAGGAGTAGTACCTCCCATAATATATTTCCTGACGTGCAATATTATTCATGCGGCTGATTGTTGATTCAAGCCCGAGGATTATATTACCTTTAAGATGATTCTTTGCGCGTGTTAATTCTTCCTCAGTAATTTTATCCTTCAAAAAACACATTTCTTTTACAATCAACCCTACGACCTCTCTCAGTTTTTTCCTGCTCACACCTGCATAAACACCCCATACCCCTGTATCAAAATATGATGCAACAAATGAATATATTGAATAGGCGAGCCCTCTCTTTTCTCTTATTTCCTGAAAGAGTCGCGAGCTCACACCCCCTCCCAGAATGGTGTTCAGTATAAAAATGCCATAACGTTCTTCGCTTGCCTGTGGAAGACCTTTGACCCCCAGACATATATGTGTCTCAGAGAGTTCTTTATTAAACACCTTCACCTTGCTCTTAAAATCAGGCATCTGCCGCCTTGCAGGTTCAGAACCTCTTCTCAGGTTACCAAGATTTTTACTGAGTATATCGAGCAGTAATTGGGGCTTGAAATCACCCGCACAGGAGATAATGATATCTTTTACGCCGTAATATCTTCGTATGTGTTCGAGAAGATCATCTCTTGTAAATGACTTTATTGTATTACTTCGTCCAAGGACAGGTTGACCGAGTCCTTTATAATCCCAGATGGTCTGATTGAAGAGGTCATGAATATAGTCATCAGGCGTGTCTTCAACCATCTTTATCTCTTCTTTTATTATTGCTTTTTCTTTTTCAATGTCTTTTCTAGGAAATGTAGAGTGGAGGAAAACGTCTGAGAGTAACTCAACCCCATCTTTGAGGTACTCATTAAGCACCTTTACATAAAAGGTTGTGGCCTCCTTAGAGGTAAATGCGTTGAGGTCGCCTCCGAGAGAGTCAATATCAATTGCAATGTCTCTTGCAGTTCGCTTCTTGGTCCCTTTAAAAAACATGTGTTCAAGGAAATGGGATATGCCGTTTTTATGAGATGTCTCATTCCTTGAACCTACCTTCACCCAGATACCGAGAGCAACAGAGCGCATGTTTTTCAACGTTTCTATAACCACAGGTATCCCGTTCGGCAGATATTCTTTTATAAACATGCTCACCCTCGTTCAACTTATTTCTTTCTTTTCTCTCATTGCCTCTTTTCTGGAAACGCGGATTCTGCCTAATTTATCTATCTCGATGACTTTTACAAGAACCTCGTCTCCTTCGCTTATCTCGTCTGTCACCTTTGCGATCCTTCTCTCAGCTATCTGTGAAATATGAAGCAGCCCTTCAGTACCTGGAAGGATTTCTACGAATGCTCCAAAATCAACAATTCTTTTTACTTTTCCGAGGTATATCCTGCCGAGCTCAACTTCTGCGGTAATACTGTTGATAATCTCCATAGCTTTCCTCGCTGATTCTCCATCCGGGGAGGCTATATTGATAAGGCCACTGTCATCTATTTCTATCTTCGCACCAGTCTGCTCTGTAATACTACGAATTACCTTACCACCTGTTCCTATTACATCGCGAATCTTCTCCTGCCTAATCTGCATTGTATAAATTCTCGGTGCATGAGGTGAAAGGTCCTCTTTTGGAGCGGTAATAGTATTATTCATCTTTTCAAGTATATAAAGTCTTCCCTGCCGAGCCTGTTCAAGGGCTCTCTCCATTATCTCACGTGATATGCCACCTATTTTAGTATCCAGTTGAAAAGCAGTAATCCCCTTTTCTGTTCCGGTTACCTTAAAGTCCATATCACCGAGATGATCCTCAAGACCAAGTATATCGGTAAGGATAACAACCCTTTCACCTTCTTTTATAAGACCCATCGCGATTCCCGCAACATGAGCTCTGACAGGGACGCCAGCATCCATTAATGCAAGTGACCCCCCGCATACTGTGGCCATTGACGATGACCCGTTTGACTCTAATATGTCTGACACTACTCTTATGGTATAAGGAAATTCAGACTTTGCTGGTATCACAGCCTTCAGAGCCTTTTCGGCAAGCATACCATGACCTATCTCGCGTCTGCCTGGAGATCTCAAAGGCTTAACCTCGCCAACACTGAAAGGCGGAAAGTTATAATGCAACATAAATGTTTTTGAAAACTCGCCATCGAGTGACTCAATTCTCTGTTCATCATCTGCAGTACCAAGGGTCACTACTGCAAGGCATTGTGTCTCTCCTCTTACAAAGAGAGCAGACCCGTGTGTTCGTGGAAGGATGCCAATCTCACAACTGATATTTCTTATCTCATCAGAAGACCTTCCATCTGCTCTGGCGCCTTTATTGAGAATTATTCCTCTCACAAGGTTTTTCTCGATATCATTAAATACCGAAATTATTTCTGGGGAGATGTCGTTTTCACCAGTATTCAATTTTTCGATTGTCTCTTTAAGTATTTCGTCGAGTGCTCCTTGCCTCCTCATTTTATCAGGTATCGTAATGGCACCCTTTATCTTTTCCATGGAGAAATCTTCAACAGCTTTTTTCAATTCTTCATCAATAGTAAGAGTAGTAAGATTCCGTTTTTCTTTCGCTACCATTGCATGGAGTTCTTTCTGTAACATGCACAGCCGCTTTATCTCATTGTGTGCAATCTCTATGGCCTCAAGAAGGTCAGCCTCTGTGATCTCCTGGCTTTCACCCTCGACCATTATCACGGAATCTTCAGTGCCTGCAACCACAAGGTCGAGGTCACATTCCTCAACTTCTCTTAGATCAGGATTTATCACAAAAGAGTCAGCTATTCTTCCGATTCTCACCGCACTCACAGGACCATTAAAGGGGATGTCAGAAATGGTAAGGGCTGCTGACATGCTTATTATTCCAATGATATCCGCAATATTCTCTTCCCCATAAGAGAGAACACTCACAATACCCTGTGTCTCATAGGGGAAACCCTTTGAGAATAAAGGTCTCATCGGTCTATCAATAAGACGTGACGTAAGGATTTCCTTCTCTGTAGGTCGTCCTTCTCTTTTAAAGAAACCGCCAGGAAATTTTCCTGCGGCGTAAGTCTTTTCTTGATAATCTATGGTGAGCGGAAAAAAATCCAAACCTTTCCTCTCAATCTTGTCAGCCACAGCTGTCGCAAGGACTAAAGTGTCACCATACCGAGCGATTACTGCTCCATCTGCCTGTTTTGCAATCTTGCCTGTCTCAAGGGTACATTTCCTTCCTCGTATATCAATCTCTGTTTTTTTCATCTATTTTCTCAGCCCCAGCCGCTCAATCAGTTTTACGTATCGATTCTTATCTATAGCCTTCAGATAATCAAGCAATCTTCTCCTTTGACTGACAAGTTTTAAAAGACCTCTCCTTGAGTGGTGGTCGCTTTTGTGTACTTTAAAATGATCGCTGAGATAATTTATTCTCTCGCTCAGTAGAGCTATCTGAACCTCGGTCGATCCCGTGTCAGTATCATGGAGCTTGAAATTCTCTATTATCGTCTGCTTCTGTTCTTTACCAATTGACATTCATACACCGCCTTTCAACAATTTTAAGTAAAATAACACATAATCCTTGAGTATGTAAACATTGAATAATGACAAACAACCCAATTGCTAAGAATGCTTGTCGTTAACGTAGTGCAGTTTCGTTTACACTGTTGACTTACTTAAATCTTTCTTTATCTTTTCCTTAAGCGCAGCATGGGCTGCAGCAAGCCTCGCGATTGGCACTCTGTATGGTGAACAACTCACATAATTCATTCCCACTTTATGACAGAATTCTACAGAATTCGGGTCCCCTCCATGCTCACCACAGATACCTATTTTAAGGTCTTTCCTCACAGACCTTCCTTTCTCTATACCTATTTTGACAACCTGCCCGACACCTCTCTGGTCAAGAGTAATAAATGGGTCGTCTTCGAGTACCCCCTTTTCGACGTAGTAAGGTAAAAAATTACCCGCATCATCGCGGCTCAGACCATACACTGTCTGTGTGAGGTCATTTGTGCCGAAAGAGAAAAATTCTGCCTCTTTTGCAATCTCATCTGCAGTTATCGCAGCCCTTGGAAGTTCTATCATCGTCCCTACACTGTACTTCACATTCGCTTTATATTTTGCCTTGACCTCTTCTGCTATCTTCTTCGTAAGGTCTTTGAGCATTGTGAATTCATTCACATGGCCTACAAGCGGTATCATTATCTCTGGTATCACCTTCACCTTCTCTTTTGAAAGCTCACAGGCAGCCTCTATAATAGCCTGAACCTGCATTTCGTAAATTTCGGGATAGGTGACACCAAGACGGCAGCCCCTGTGACCAAGCATCGGGTTAATTTCATGGAGCGATTTATTCTTCGTTTTAAGTTTTTCGAAAGAAACTTCCATCTCGTGCGCAAGTTCTCTAAGATCTTCATCTGTATGCGGGAGGAATTCGTGAAGTGGTAGATCCAGAAGTCTGATAGTAACAGGAAGGCCATGCATTTCTTTGAATATACCAATAAAATCACTCTTCTGCATCGGGAGGAGTTTTGCAAGTGCTCTTTCCCTTCCCTCTCTATCGTCAGCAAGTATCATTTCCCGTACGACCTTAATTCTTTCGGCCTCAAAGAACATGTGCTCTGTTCTGCATAGTCCTATACCTTCAGCTCCAAAATCCCTTGCTACCTTTGCATCATGAGGTGTATCAGCATTTGTCCTCACACCAAGCTTTCTGAACTCATCAACCCACTTCATAAATTTACCAAAATCATCTGTGAGCTCCGGGGTTACAAGAGGTGCCTCACCCAAAATGACTTCACCAGTTGTGCCATTAAGAGTTATGTAGTCACCTTCCTTCACAATAAGGTCGTTCACGGTAAAATACCTCTGAACCTCATTTATATTGATTGCACCACACCCTGCAACACAGCATTTGCCCATACCTCTGGCAACAACAGCAGCATGTGAGGTCATTCCACCCCTCGCAGTAAGCATCCCCTGTGCTGCATACATGCCTCCAATATCCTCAGGTGATGTCTCAGTCCTGACAAGAATAACTTTTTTGACTTTTTCGGCAGCTCTTTCTGCATCCTCTGCTGTGAATACAACCGTTCCAACCGCAGCACCAGGGGATGCCGGAAGACCTTTAGCAATTACCTTAATTTGAGCTTTTGGATCTATCATTGGATGGAGCATTTGGTCAAGTTGTGATGGGTCAATCCTCAATAGAGCAGTCTTCTTATCAATGAGTTTTTCTTTCACCATATCAATGGCGATTTTGAGGGCTGACTGTGCTGTCCTTTCTCCCACCCTGGTCTGGAGCATATAGAGCTTTCCTTCTTGCACAGTAAACTCAATATCGAGCACATCTTTATAATGCTTCTCGAGTTTCTTATATATCGAATAGAGTTCTTTGTATGCCTTTGGAAGTCTCTTTTTCAGTTCTTCGATACGGAGGGGTGTCCTTATCCCTGCAACCACGTCTTCACCCTGTGCATTTATGAGACATTCTGCGAAGAACTTTTTCTGGCCTGTAGATGGGTCTCTCGTAAATCCAACTCCTGTCCCGGAATTCTCACCTAAGTTTCCAAATATCATTGATTGGATATTACATGCAGTACCGAGATCATCAGGAATATCATTTATCTTTCTATATTTCACTGCTCTGTCCCCAAACCATGAACCAAATACTGCATTTATCGCCTTTTTAAGTTGTTCATAGGGGTCAGTTGGAAAATCTTCTCCGGTGTTTCTTTTATAAATAATCTTGAATTCTTCGACAAGACTTTTAAGGTCATCAACGGTAAGGTCTGTATCGAGATGGACTCCTCTCTTTATCTTCATCTCTTCAAGAGCTTTTTCAAATTTTTGCCTGTCAATACCCATTACAATACTGCCAAACATTGTGATAAGTCTTCTATATGCGTCATACACAAACCGCTCATTTCCGGTCTTTTTTATTAATGCATTCATTGTTGTTGCATTGAGCCCAAGGTTAAGAACCGTATCCATCATTCCCGGCATTGAGAATTTTGCCCCTGAGCGGACAGAAACGAGGAGAGGATTCACAGAATCGCCAAATTTCATCCCCATTGCCTTCTCTGCCTTTTTCAGGTTCTCAAGCACCTCTTTCCACAATCCTGTTGGATATTTCTTCCCGGCCTTAAAATATTCGTTGCATGCTTCAGTAGTGATGGTAAACCCTGCAGGGACTGGAATCTTAAGGTTAGTCATCTCTGCAAGCCCAGCACCTTTTCCACCGAGAAGGTCTTTCATGTCTCCTTTTCCGTCAGCCTTTCCCCCACCAAAAAAGTATACGTATTTTTTAGTTTTCTTCTTTGCCATCACATGCCCTCCCGATTAGAATTTTGGTCTAAATAATACCTTAATAATATTAAGAAATTCAAACCTATTGTTTCCTAAATTGAGCGATTCTAATACTTTGTCATTCCCCGACTTG
>VGWZ01000102.1 GCA_016873595.1 Nitrospira sp. | reverse complement strand
TTAATTCATTGACAGTTTTAAGTTTTTTTTGTTATTTTTTAGCAATGAAAAAGTACTCGCTGCCTCTTATTATTTTGGCGCTTCTCTTTTTATACAAAAATTCCTATAGTTTTGATGTCACCGGTCTTCAGCCTACAGAACCCTATGGGATTTTTTCAACCTTCAGTGCTGAAAGTCTTCCGAAAGGTAAATTCGCATTTTCTACTGGTGCTGAAATATTAATGGAGCCAGATTTCTACAGATTCATTTTAAAGGCAGCATATGGCATTACGGACAATATTGAGCTCAATATGACAGTCCCTTATATACATAAATGGGATGACACAGTGGATGGGTTTGAAGATATTGCATTCGGGATTAAACACAGGTTTTTTGATGAGGGCAAATACGGGCCGTCTCTCGCATATATCATTACCGCTTCTCTCCCATCGGGGCGGGATGAATTCAGTACAGATGGACGGTTTGGCATTGGCCTTATTGTGAGTAAGAGGGTTGGTCCTGTAAATGGACATGTAAACCTTTTTTACGAAAGACCGGGTACAGGAAGGCATAATGATGAGATAGCTCTTCTGACCGGTCTGGATTTTGCCGCTGCTCATAATTTTAAGATACTCGCTGAATTGATATGTAAGAAAAGTCATGATTCTAACGAATTTGATTCTATAGAAGGGAGGATTGGTTACAGGATAAAGACTACAGATAATATCTATACGACCTTGGGATTAGGGTTTGATCTCAAAAATAATAACCCTGAGTACAGGCTAATGCTCTCAGTGTCATTTTTGTTGCCATATGAAAAGAAAAAAATAAAGAAAGTATATGAAGAGGAATAGGTGGTGCAGTGTTTGACATTGGCTTCCAGGAATTAATAATAATATTTATTGTTGCCCTTCTTGTTTTCGGACCCAAAAGACTTCCTGAATTAGGCAGGGCATTTGGCAAAGGGCTTGCCGAATTAAAGAGGTCGTTACATGATGTAAAGGAACAGGTAGAGACTGAGTTTAAGGAGACCGTTGATACCACTGATATTCAAGAGGTAGTAAAGGGCGGATCTGAATTAAAGAAGTCATTACAGGAGGTAAAGGAGCAGGTGGAGACAGGGTTTAAGGACGCTATAGATACCTCTCTTGGAAAAGAGACGGAAACGGGTGTAAATAAGAAGGATGCAGAAGGGGAAAAGAAGGAAGGTCTAAATGCAAGACATTAGGATGCCACTTACCTCGCATCTTTCAGAACTGAGGAACAGGATTATTATTGCTCTGATTGCCTTTTCCGTAGGATTTATTGTGGCCTTTATCTATTCAGAAGATCTGTTTAAATTTCTAACCCTTCCATTGAGAAGTGATATTTCATTCAGACTCTCACCGCCTTTTGTACTGATGATGGAAAAAAGTATTAAGGTCCCTCCACTTGTATTTCTTGCCCCTGCGGAAGCATTCTGGATGCATATGAAAGTCTCTATGATTACAGGTCTGATGATATCTCTCCCCGTGATATTTTTACAGCTCTGGAAGTTTATATCACCCGGCCTGCTCCAAAAAGAAAGAAAATATGTAATCCCCTTTGTGGTGATCACCACAGTATTTTTTATGCTTGGTGCGCTCTACTGTTTTTTTTTGGTTCTCCCCTTTGCAATGGGTTTTCTTCTTACCTATAAAACAGGCTCCATGACCCCTATGATTTCTGTAGGGAGTTATGTTGACTTTTGTATTAAGTTTATACTCGCATTTGGATTGATTTTCGAGCTCCCTATTGCGATAATTTTTTTTACACGTATAGGCGTTGTTACTCCAAAGACACTTGCAAAAAACAGAAAATATGCTATCTTAATAGCTTTTATTGCCGCTGCTATTCTTACTCCAACACCGGATGTGTTTAACCAGACTTTGATGGCTGTGCCCATGATCGTTCTTTATGAAGCGGGTATACTCATCTCAAGAATTTTTGTGAGGAAAAAGGAAAGTTAGTGCCTACGGTAAGAGGAAAAACTCTCAAAGCAGTTACCCATGATATTGCAGAAGGTTATGTGACAGTTAATCCTATATTTTTAAAGTCACTCGATGATGATTCCCTCAAAGGGATATACCATGAGTTGATGAAGACACAGGCAGAAATCAGGGCAGAGAAGTTTCCGCATAGTGATATACAGTCCATCAGATGGAGAAATGTGAGGCTTCAGAGACTTTATCAAGCCTCGATGGTTATCAAGAACTTTGCCAGAGAAAGAAGAATACTCCTTATCTAACGTTTGACACCATCAAAGGCAGTGTGGTAGTTTTTATATATGGAGCCGTCTAAAGATATAAAAGAAGTAAAAGATCTCCTTCAGAACATCATAAAAGCTAAAAAAGCGCTCAGAATGTACCCTCAGAACAATCCAATGTATATAAAAACACTTGAAGATTCATATGCACGGTTTCAGAACTATTTTGATTATAAGGATGACCTCGCGTTACAGATAAAGCAAAATAGTATTTATTGCGATTCAGAGCAGATATATTATAATCCGGAAAAGGAAGATAATCTTGCACTTTTTTTCTTCAAAGATGGATTAAGGGAGATCTCTTTTAAGAAAGGATTGCCCAGGGAGGAACTTGAGGAGTTCTTGAAGATTATCGCGCTCGATTTCGACAGGGAAGTGGTAGATGATGATGTGGTGACACTCTTGTGGGAGAAGGATTTTCAGAATATCCACTATATTGTTGACGAGGCATTTCTTATTGATAGTGATGAAGAGGATTATGAGACAAAGGCGGTAAATAAAGTCAAAGACGAGTCCTCTGATATTGATAACCTCATGAAGGCGTATGTAGAGGGGATAAAAGAAGAGGAAGTGAAAGATATCCCTATTATTCCGATTACGGATAGAGATTTACAGATGCTCCTGACAGAGATGGAAAAAGATACTGCTGATAAAATAGAAAAGCTTGTGACAATCCTTTTTGAAATCCTCTACCAGTCTGAAGGAGCGAGCAATCTTCTCGAAGATGCCCTGATGTTTCTTAAGGAAACCATTAAGTTTTCCATGAAACATGGAGACATAAATGTGGTATTAGCAGTGATGAAGGAAGCAAAAGAGATGCTCGAGAGTCCATTATACCCGGAAGAGGTAAAGAAATACATGAGAATGATTCTTCTGTATCCTGGAAACGAAGAAATAATAAGCCTTCTTGGTGAGGTTCTGGATAGTGGTATAGAAATTGAGGAGAAGGTTTTTAGAGAGTTTGTTGAATTGCTTGATAAGAATGCAATATCACCTCTTATAAAAATTCTCGGAGAATTGAAGACTGTAAAAGTAAGGAAGAAAGTCATCGAAGCACTTATCGTTGTAGGGAGAAAGGATATAAGGACACTTGCGCGCGGTCTTGATGATCAGAGATGGTATGTGGTCAGGAACATCATTTATATCCTCAGGAATATCGGAGACAAAGGTACCACTGAATTTTTCCTCAAAACCATCAGGCACGGAGATGTTAGGGTAAGAAAAGAAGTAATCAGGGCCATTGGTGAACTTGGTGGACAAGGAGTATTTCAGACCCTCAGAGAGTGTCTTGATGATTCAGATGTGCAGGTGAGAATTGCCTCGGTAAAAGCGATGAGCAACCTTGGGGTAGAGACTTCTAAAAAGATACTCCTTGAAAAGATCTCTGATAAGATGTTTAAAGAAAAAGATTTTGAGGAGAAAAAAGAGTTTTATGAGGCTCTCTCACGATGGAAAGATGAAGAGGTGTTTGACTTTCTGGTGCGTGTATTAAAGAAAAAGTCTTTCTTCCGAAGGGTGAAGCATTATGAAAACAAGGCATGTGCAGCATTCTGTCTCGGCCTGCTTGGCAATAAAGATGCACTCCCTTTACTTCATGAGTATAGAGACTCTCATAATAAACTCCTGAGAGAATTTTCTTACGCTGCGATAAGGAGGATTGAGCATGGTCAATAAAGAAGAAAGACAAATCCACATCATCGCAAAGGATATCATTAATCAGTTCTCTATTGTGTTGAAAACCTCTCTTATTCATGACCCCGGAAATGTTGCGGTAAGGACAGCAATCGAAAAATTATTAATACTGATTAACCCGCTGATAGAGTCAGAGAGGACCATATTAATTGAGCTCATGGGTGAGTTCTTTTACATTAATGGTTCACGAATACGTTATTCACTCGAATACCTTCTTAATTTTGACTTTCTTGTGAAGGAATTCAAGAAGAGAGCAATCGGGAGTGTTCTTTTTAGGAATATTGTGGAACCTGAGGATATTCAGTTGTTTTTGAAAGCATTTATTGATTCTGGTTTTTCAGAGGAGCCCTATGAGACGATGTTAAACAGAATGTCTGAATCACACACTATCGGCATAGATAGATTAAAGAAGATTGCAGTTGGATTAAAGAAGATTGCAGTTGGTGAAGATATGGATAGGAGAAAGATTATAAAAAGGACATATTTTAATGCAGTTTCGTATATAAAAGGCGTGATCACAAAGATCAGGTCAGGAGAAAAGGTTAATATAAAAAAGGCAAAGAGGCTTGTCGAGACTATAGTTGACCAGTTACTGGAAGAAGAGCATGTTCTCCTCAGCATGACTGCAATCAAGGATTACGATGAATACACCTATCATCATTCAGTGAATGTGAGTATACTTTCTATAGCCCTTAGTCAGAGGTTAGGATTAAATAAGAAGGTGCTCACAGAGCTTGGTCTTGTAGCACTTTTTCATGACATAGGAAAAGTTGAGATTCCTCAGGATGTGCTCAATAAGCCAACCAGCTTTACTGAGGATGAATGGAAACTCATAAAGATGCACCCTATCTGGGGTGTGATGGCAATTTTAAAGTTAAGAAGTTTTGACAATACAGCGATAAGGTCTGTTATTGTTGCATTTGAGCACCATATAAACATCGATTTTTCCGGGTATCCGCAGGTAAGAAAATACAAGGAACTCGACCTTTACTCGAAAATAGTCTGTCTTGCAGATCAGTTTGATGCAATGACGTCCTCGAGAGTCTATTCAAGGATCCCGATGTCTCCTGATAAAGCCCTTAGTGTCATGATGGAAAGATCAGGTGTTGATCTTGACCCGTTATTGTTTAAGTTTTTTATCAATATGGTTGGAGTATTTCCTATAGGGACACTCGTGATGCTCGACACGAAAGAGCTCGGCCTTGTGTATGAAAGTAATGCGGTCTTTGCAGACAGACCGAGGGTCTTAATCATTATTGATAATAAAGGGAAAAAGGTTCGTGGTCCGGTGGTGAGCCTTACTGAAAAAGACGAAACAAGAAGATATTTGAGGTCCATAGTAAAAATCCTGGACCTCAATAAATATAAGATAAACCTCGCAGAGTATCTGCTTTAATCTATCAGCTCAGTATTTGAAATATTCCTTAGGAGTATTTTCAATGATATACTTGGCAGCTTCGTAGATGCATGTCCTGATGGTTTTTTCCATGGGAGTTTTTGCATATGTAGAGAGTGCACCACCAAGTCCAACATTCCCTATAATTCCACCAGCAAGAAAACCGAGGGTTACATCAGTAGCTTCCCCTTCAACCCTTGTCGCCGCAAGGACTTCTGAGGTGGCTGTGTCAATAATTCTAATGTCCATAGCCATAGTGGATTTTTTTACACCACCAAGGACACCACCAAGAAACCCTCTTGTCCCAAGACCAATACCCCCACCAGTTCCTGAAGTTCCAGGATCCCATCCAGTAATGGCTGCTACTACGAGCATGTCAGCACCTTTTATTTTACCCTTCTTGACAGCAGTTGCTTGTTCGGCGTAGCCTTTCTCGCCAAGTGCTATCTCTTCCTGAATTGAACCGAGTTCCTGTCTTTCGAGAACCTTAAACCTTTTGCTTTGCACAAGGGTTGTGGTGAGCATATCTCTCAAACCGCCCATGATACCTGAATGCTCATGAGTTATCGTTATTGGTTGATCCCCTGCGCCCCGTATAGTAGTAGTGCTGCTCCCATGGGAGCCGACCTTCCAATCAAACCTTGCAACTGCAGCCCGAGCTTTTGGTCCGCTATACGGTGGCAATTGTTCTTCGAGACCTGTATCAACTTTTGCCTTTGGCTGTGCAGCACTCTCCAAACAGCCAATTAAAGAGAGTAAAAAGAGCAAAATTATAAAAGGTGAAATGTTTTTAATAATTGACATCATATCCTCCTCCTTATTTTTTGTAAGTATAGATTACCACAAAATAAAAGTTTTTGAATAGAATATTTTGCATTAAGATATAAGAAAAGTGAGTAGTCAAATGTAAGCATTTCAAAGGTTGTCTTCGGCTCATGTTTAATGTACGTTATATCGGTGCAGTAGAGAGTTCCGAATAAATTAAGGATTTATTGTGAGTGCCTCAAAATATTCCTACGAGGTATAATAGAGTATTTAAAAATAGAGGCGAGGCTTATTGTACACCTATTCCCCTAAATATATACAGTTTTATCCAACCCTGAAATGTAATCTTTCGTGTACATTCTGTTTCAATAGAGGTATTTCAGCAAAGACAGAGATGAATATCAGTGATTTTAAGAAAATTATCTCCATTATTTCAGATATTGGAGTTCAAGAGATTGATATGCTTGGGGGAGAACCAACGCTTCATCCTGAGTTCAGTCAGATAATAGATATAATTTGCAGCAAAAAACTAAAAATCACGATCAGTACAAATGGCTCTCACGTTGAGATTTTAGAGAAAATTATGAGTGAATATAATAACGGCCTGATAACAGTCGGGGTTTCGGTCAACTCTGAAGAGATTTCAAGAGAACTCCGTAACTATCTATTCAAATACAAACCTCTCATAAAAAGTGTTTTTTCAAAGAAATGTAATATCCCTGAAACAGCGAGAAAGTATCTGGGAGTACCAGGTATGAAGTATTATCTGTTATTCATGGATACAGTGTGTGAAGAAGACCTTGCAAGCAGCGTACCTTTTCATGAATT
>VGWZ01000101.1 GCA_016873595.1 Nitrospira sp. | reverse complement strand
TTGCGGCCTTCAATGGTCTTGATTTTTTCGACAAGGTAAGGGTGATAGGGGAAGGAAACTATTATCCTGTCGGATATATCCTTACTGACTTTTACTACCCCATAAATTATACCCCTTATAGAAATGTAGGAGTTGAATGGTTTGATTATCCTTTAAAGCCCTTGTGTTGTCAAGGGATTTTCATATAAAATTCTGAAAAACGTAAGACCGTTTAAATTCGGTACGTCATTCCCGTGTAAACGGGAATCCAGGAAAATATACAAAAAACGGGATTCCTGCCTTCGCAGGAATGACAATAAAAATACGAATAAAGGAGCAATATGGAATACGGAAATCTTATACACGAGATAATTCTTGAGCAGGTAAGGAGAAAGCTCTCGAGGGATTATAAAGAGATAAGTGTGAACAAGCCGGGTGAAAAAAAGTCTGAATACAAGGGCCATTATCCTGATATGATCCTCGGTAACCATGGCATGGTGCTCGCTATCCTTGAGGTAGAAACTGTTGAAAGCATCTCTGAAATAAGTGCTGATAACTGGAAGACACTATCAGAACTTGGCGTAAAACTCATTCTGATGATTCCAAAAGAAACGAAGGTAAAAGTGACAGACTTACTTTGGGCAAATGCCATGATGGGTAAAGTTTCTATAGGGACCTACGAGATTGCTGTAACTATGCCTTAACCAGTCGTCATTCTTTTTGCAATTCTTCAAGAAGCTCCAGTGTCTTTTTCTGCATCTTTCTTCTGGCATATCCACCCTTTTCATGGTCATACCCTATCAGGTGGAGAAGTCCGTGTATCAAGAGAAACCTCAATTCCTCATTAAAGGTGAGATTATGCTCTGCTGCCTGTCTTTTTGCCTGATGAAGATTTATGACGATATCACCAAGTAAAATGTTCTGAGTTCTGAGTTCAAAGTTCAAAGTTCTGTCTTCAATCTGAGAAAATGAAAGGACATCTGTGGTTTTATCTACACCACGGTACTGACGATTAAGTATTTTCATCCTTTTATCATTCACAAAGAGGATACTGATTTCAGCGCTGTGGAGACCAAGGAGATGGAGTGCTTTCCTCAGGTCCTTTTTTATCCTATGCTGGTTTACCTTTATTAGCCTTTGCTGGTTCTTTATGTAGACTCTCATCTTCTGTAAAATCAAAGCCAGGATAATCTATCCTTTTATGGAATATCCCTGTGAGTATGTGGGTAAAACGCCTCTTTACTGCGTAGATATCCTTCAAGGTGAGTTCGCATTCATCGAGCTGGCCATCGAGGAATATGTGATTTATTATTTTGTCAACAAGGGAAGCAATTCTTGCAGGTGTCGGATCTTTAAGAACACTTGATGCAGCTTCGACTTCGTCTGCCATCATCACAAGTGCAGCTACCCGTGTTTGAGGTTTTGGCCCGGGATACCTGTAGTCCTCTGCGGTAGGCAAGGCATCCGGTGTTTGTTCTTTTGCCCTCTGGTAGAAATAAGTGATGAGTGATGTGCCGTGGTGCTGCTGAATAATATTAATGACTGGTGGGGGTAGTTTTTGTTGCTTTGCAATCTCGACTCCCTCTTTGACGTGATTCACGATTATCATACTGCTCATATGAGGAGTTAATCTATCATGTTTACTCGTTGAACCGCTCTGGTTTTCAACAAAATAGTCAGACATTTTTATCTTGCCGATGTCGTGATAATATGCACTCACTCTCGCAAGGAGGGGATTTACACCGACTGCCTCAGCAGCAGATTCAACAAGATTTCCCACGATGACACTGTGATGGTATGTGCCTGGTGCGGTAACCATGAAATTTCTCATCACAGGTTGGTTCAGATCAAGAAGTTCAAGGAGACTTATGTCAGTAGTAACCTTAAATAAATATTCAAGAAGAGGCAATGACATCGAGACAATCGCTGAAACACTCAGACCTGCGAGTAGTGCAAACATCATCGATGAAGTAGCTTTTACGGTGAAGAGTTCTCCATTAAATAGAAATAGTATGATGACGGTAAACACATTTGCCGTAATGACATAGAGACCTCCCAGGATGAGTGCAGACCTCTTTTTACACCTTATCACGCTAAAGGCTGCAATGAGACTTCCAACGAATGCATAGAGGGTTAAGGCTGCATCATGAAGCCATAGACCTGTGAGAATGCTCACGGTAAATGAAAAAATAATCGCAGTATGAAAGTCTAAAAGGAGTGTGACAAGCATGGCCCCTACAGGTAAAGGCATTCCGAATATAGCACTCTCAATCGGGACAGAGCCAATGCCCTTAGAGAGCCCAAGGAGCAGGTAACTGAATAATCTTCCTATGAACAGAGTGAATATGAGTATGAGACAGAGAAGTAATAACATACTGTCTTTTTTTATGTATGCAGGCTTGTACCGCATTATGTCTCTGTAGAGGATGAACAGGAGAAGAGATGAAATAAGGAATCCACCAATCAAGTGTTCTGCATCTAATTTTTCCAGTATGAAAAAAGCAGAGATTAAACTGGTGATGAAGATAATTGCTATCCTCGGCATGTCTTGTTTGTTAATGTATGGGGGTCGAGGTTCGCTCTTCGCAACACCCCTTTTTACTTCACTCTTGGTGGTCCCGTTTTTCATATCTTTCGTATGCCTTTATAATCTCCTGGACAAGCCTGTGCCTTACCACATCTTTTTCCGAGAAATAGATGAATGTGATACCCTCAATGTTACTGAGTATCCGCTCTGCCTCTATAAGGCCTGAGGTCTTTCCAGAGGGAAGGTCTATCTGTGTGATATCGCCTGTAATCACTGTCTTGGAATTAAATCCGAGCCTTGTGAGATACATTTTCATCTGCTCTGACGTGGTGTTCTGTGCCTCGTCGAGTATTATGAATGAATCATTCAGGGTTCTTCCCCTCATGAATGCAAGTGGTGCGATCTCTATGATCCCGCGCTCTAAAAGTTTGCTCACCTTTTCAGCCTCCATCATATCGAAGAGTGCATCATAGAGAGGCCTGAGATAAGGGCTTACTTTTTCGTACATATCACCGGGCAGAAAACCGAGTTTTTCTCCTGCTTCGACAGCTGGTCGTGCGAGAACGATCCTGCTTATCTGTTTTTTCAGTAATGCATTTACTGCCATTGCCATTGCAATATATGTTTTTCCTGTGCCGGCAGGCCCTATACCAATCACCATATCGAAACTTTTTATGGCATCTATATATTTTTTCTGGGTCTCAGTTTTTGGGATGATAAATCGTTTTTTTGATGATACAGGGATATTGTTCAAGAAAAGGTCTTTGAGCGAAGTATATTCGCCTTCTAATGCATACCTTGTTGCATAACGTATATCTTCAGGATTGAGGGTATAACCTTCGGAGCTTATTGCACGGATATCTTGGATGATTCTTTCAGCCTCTTCTACAGATTTGTTATCTCCCTGCAGAAATATTTTATTTCCTCTATACGAGGCAGTGATGCCTAAAGTTTCCTCTATTATCTTCAGATTTTTATCGAGTCCGCCGTAAAGAAGATGTACTTCTTTTTCACTGTCAAGTTCAATCTCTAACGTTACCGTACGTCCTCCTGCTCTGTCTTAAATGTTGCGAATGTCTGCAGACCTTCAGACTTTCTTATTTTTATAGATAGTAATTCAGCTTCTTTCTTGGTACTGAATTCGCCTATTCTCACCTTATACAGTTTTTTGTTTCTTTTTGTTTCTGATTGGGTTATATATGCCTTGTACCCGTTTTTATCGAGTTTTGTCTTGAGAGCTTCTGCTTCAGAGGAATCGGTGAATGCACCTACCTGAACAGTGTATTTTATTTTTTGAGGAGTTTTTGTTTTCTCTTGAGGTTTCATAGTCTCTTTTACTCCATTGGTTTTTGTGGTTTCTTGCGTTATTTTAGTTTCTGAGGTTTCTTTAATCTCTTTTGGCAATCTTGTTTCTTGTGTTTGTTGAGGTTGGAGCGTTTCAGATTGTAGTGTTTTCTGAGATTGCTGTAATTGTTGAATGGCTTCTTCTTTATTCTCGGGAACTATATTTTTCTGTTCAATACGGTCCTGCTGGGCAGGGGAAAATAGTTGATTTTCAACACGAGAATGACCGCTTTTCCCGACAAAATATCCGAGTGTGAAACTGAGCGAGGATGTAATAAATATCGCTATGATAATGAATCCTCTGCCAATAATAAATACGGATGATTTTTCTTTTAAATCAGTCTTTTTCATAATTTATACGATAAGCATAGCATCACCATAGGAGAAAAATCTATATCTTCTCACGATAGCCTCCTTATACGCTTTCATCAGTTTTTCCCAGCCGCAGAGCGCAGATGCTAACAGGAGGGGTGTAGATCTCGGGAGGTGAAAATTAGTGATTAAGGAGTCAACGACCTTGAAATTATATCCAGGGTAGATGAAGATGTCTGTAGAACCATGTACTCTTTGAGATTCACGATTCATGATGCACGATGCATGATTCATGATACATGATTCACGATACATGATATTTTTATTCACATCTTGCATCTTGTATCTTGTATCTTGTATCGGGTATCTGTTATCGTGTATCCTGTTCTTACCATCTACTGACCACTGACCACTGAAATACCCCTCTATTGCCCTTGTTGTGGTCGTTCCCACAGAAAAAACCTTTTTACCCGAGTCCTTCATTTTTTTGATTTCAGAGATAAGGCCATTATCTATTTCAAAGTATTCAGGGTCCATAGAATGTTCTGTTGCTTTCTTGCTCCTCATAGGTCTGAATGTGCCGGTGCCTACATGCAAGGTCAGTTCTCTTATCACAATACCTTTTGAGGCAATATCCTTGAGTAATCTCTCAGTAAAGTGAAGGCCTGCTGTAGGAGCTGCGATGGAGCCTTCTTTCTTCGCATAGATAGTCTGGTATCTTTCTTTATCTGATTCATCAGGCAGGCGTTTTATATAAGGTGGGAGTGGCATGTTCCCGTATTTCCAGATACTATCTATAAAATTTCCGGAATAGGTAAAGCGTGCAATTTCCCCATCATAGATCTCTGCCTGAAGTTCTTTAGAAATCTTGAGCGATCCTGTGTATCTTCCTCTTGAGAGCACATCCCATATATCGTCTTCCTTTTCTCTCACAAGAAGAATCTCAAGTTTCCCTCCGGTCTGTTTGTACCCCGTAAGTCGTGCGGGGAAGACCTTTGTATTGTTCATCAGCAGCATGTCTCCAGGGTCGAGATATGAGAGAAGTTCAGAGAACCTTTTATGCTCAACCATGCCATCTCTGTGAAGCACAAGGAGTCTTGAATGTGTACGTTCGTTTAATGGCCTTTTGGCAATCAGGCCTTCTGGAAGAGAAAAATCGTAATCAGCGACCTTCATAGTGTTGTATGGTTGTTCCTGGATAAAAGAAAAACAGGATTTCTTTATAATTTTTACCGTCTAATGCCATCTGAAGGGCACTCCATTGACAGAGGCCGACGCCATGACCATACCCTTTCCCCCTGAATAGAATCGAGTCCCCATCTCTTAACATAGTGAAGTTTGTGCTTGGAAGATTGCTCCATCCAAGTGCCTTTCTGAAGTCTGTAGCTCTCATTGTTGTAGTACCAGATTTATGTACAATAGTAAGCTCTTTTGCTCTGTTTGTTGAGGTATAGGATTTTATGGTTATTTCTTTAATTCCCGAGAGTGTGAGAGCATTTTCTATTTCTCTCAAAGGAATTTTTCTTTCCCAGACCCAATATGGTGAGGTCTCACAATTTGATTCGACGGAGATGAGATAAGGATAGCTCTTCCCGAAGACTTCCTCTGGTTTTTCCGTTTTTCCACCGCATGTTGAGTGATAAAACGGCTCTACCAGGCTCCCTTTGAAGGTGAGAATTTCACCGCTTGTTCCTGCAACTGCATATGCCACTCGTATGTCCGAGCTACTGCCTTTGTAAACCTGGTGAAGGACAGAAGAGGTGAGATGGTATATCGAGTCTCCATTTGTCTTTTTCTGATACAGAGCATATGTCCGAGATATCACAGCCTGCGCCTTGAGTGCCTCCATTTCCCAGTTAGGGCCAACTTCTGCCCTAACAACACCCTTAATATAGTCTTCCAATGGCAGTTCGTTTATGAGATAGAGTCCGCTGTTTCCTCTCCATACCTCAATATTACCACTGTAACGCGTACCTGTCACAAGAAGGTTTCCCTCAATACTTCCCAGTTTCTTTATTTTTTCGCCTTTTTCAGGGATTTTTGAATATACGTCATTTACAATGAGTACCTTTATGGTCTCTGCAAAGGAAACAGAATTCAGAACCCAGAATACAGAAGTCAGAATAAAGAAAAAAGAAACAAGAAATCTGAGTTCTGAGTTCTGAGTTCTGACTTCTGTCATATCATCTCCTACTGATAAGCCAGAAAAAAAGAGTGAGTACCACGCTGATGAGTATGCTTGTTGCTAATGGAAAATAGAATGTGAAATTCTTTTTCTGGATTATGATGTCACCGGGAAGTCTTCCAATCCATGGGATTTTTACTGAAATGAGCAACAATACCCCGACAGCAACAATGATGATGCCGAAGATTATAAGAAATTTGCCTATATAGTGAATACCATCAGCCATATAATCCTACAGTTTTCAGTTGTTAGCTGTTAGTTGTTATTTTTAGTTTTCAGCTTCCAACTTTGAATTCTTAGTCTCTTAATCTCTGATCTCCTAGTCTCGGATTTTTTATTTGATATCTTTCCATTTCCGAATATATGCACCCGCAGTACTTCTGTCTATAAAGTCCGAGCTCCCTTGAAATACTGAGACCGTCCTTCCATCCTGGCCTGAAGTCTTCAACATAGAAGGGAATAGAATATTTTTTCTCTATCTCTCTCCCTACAGTTATCACTTTATCAAATTTCTGGTATGGACTTACAAGAAGAGAAGTGGTAAACCCGTCAAGCCCCATTTTTTTTGCAGTCTTTGCTGTCTCATCAAGCCTCATAG
>VGWZ01000100.1 GCA_016873595.1 Nitrospira sp. | reverse complement strand
TTTTTTGAGAGAGACCCTGAAAAGGGTTTAAAGCCTTTTCTACGAGGCGGAAAATGAAAATTGGTAAGATATATGCGTCTTGCCTCATGTTTTTCTTTTTCTTGAGTCTTGTCTTTTCTTCTCAAGCCCTTACCCAGTCTTTTCAATGCATCCAGTGCCATACCTATAAAGAAAACCTCCAGGCTATTACAAAATTAATTTCTAAAAAGCACAAATCTATCGAGGCAGAACATCCCCTTAGGGAAATTTGTAAATGATGGCTACCTCATATCAGCAAAGGAGCTTGAGGCATTGCTTGAATCCAAGGGAATCAAGAAAGACAAAATAATCATCTTGACTTGTAGGACCGGAAACCAGACCGGTGGCCCATACCCACTTCTTTCTACTCTGGGGTACCGAGTGACGATGCACGATTACTCCTGGGTTGGGTGGAACAAAGAAGACTATCTGCCTGATGAGAAATAGTTATTGAAATGTTTTCTAAAAATACAGAAACTTGACAAAGTGCAATTTCGTGATAGTATTATTATGTAAAGATAAAAAGGCTGAAGTTTTTCAACAGAATTATTTCACCAATCTAACAATGATTAAGCGAATAAATGGTATTAGGAAAGAAGAGAGACATAAAGGAGGTGATAATAAGGGTTAATGAGAAATCAGAGTAAAGGGGGTTTCTTGTTTCTTAATATCTAATCTTCGGGGAGGAGGTGTATTTAGATATGGCAGAAAAAGGAGGTAGTAAGTTATCAGTCCTTTGGAAGGATGAGGACTGGCTTGCAGTCTGGTTGGCTTTTTTTATTATGGCGACGCTCATCGCCTTCTTTAGCTGGAAGGTGATAGATCTGAAAAAGATTGTGCCGACCTTTAGATGGACGACGGATGGGCAGATAGAGAGTCGTGCCGATAAGTGGACTGCGTCAGCAGACTACATAATAAAGGACGCAGAAGCAAAAGGAGAGACGGGCACTGTAAAAAGGCTGAATGAGCTGAAAGAAGCGCTTGCGGCGAAAGACAGGGCTGCTATCGAAAAGGCGGGTCTTAGATTAGAGCGGCTTGGAAGGGACACGATGCCTGGTGCCCTTGGAAGGGATGTTAAGGAAAGGGCAGAGGCATATCATGGAAAGGTCCTCAGCTGGGAGAATCTCTCTAAGTTCCTCTATATCGGGATTGCTTACCTCATTATCGCTACTATAGGTCTCAAATTGATGGGTGGTGTGCACCTCGGCAAATTCATCGTAGGGTTTCCTATAGTCTTCTTCATAGCCTTGCTTTCCCGTTTCATTGCCGGTAATGCCACTGCACTGGACTGGGGGCTTGAGTATATTATCTTTGCCCTCATCATAAGCCTCGCAATCAGTAATACCATTCGTCTGCCTGAATGGCTGATGAGCGCTGTAAGGACCGAATACTTCATCAAGACAGGCCTTGTGATGCTCGGGTCAGGAATACTCTTCTTCGAGATCCTCCACCTTGGATACCTCGGGATAATCCAGGCCCTCTGTGTCATAATTACAGTATGGTACTTCTGTTACTGGTTCGCCACGAAGGTTCTGAAGGTGGATAGCGAGTTTGCTGCCATACTTTCATCAGCGGTTTCCATCTGCGGTGTCTCTGCTGCTATTGCCACTTGCGGAGCTGTTCAGGGCGACAAGAAGAAACTCTCCTATACAGCCACGCTCGTCATCGCCTGTGCTATTCCGATGTTGATTCTGATGCCGTTGGCTATCAAAACCTTCGGGATTGACCATGTTGTTGGGGGTGCGTGGATGGGTGGGACCATTGATACGTCCGCCGCTGTTGTGGGTGCAGGCGCCCTCGTAAGTGATAGAGCCATGGTGTCAGCGACTGTTGTCAAGTTCACCAATAATGCCTTTATCGGTTTGGCGGCCTTTGTTATTGCTATCTGGTTTGCATTCAAAAAGGGGGCAGAGACTGGTGAGAGGCCAACTCCTAAGATCATCTGGGAAAGATTCCCGAAGTTCGTCCTTGGGTTCTTAGCGGGTTCATTCATCTTTTCGTTCTTACTCCACCCCGATATTATTGCGGGTACGAGGAGTGCCATTGCAGAGCTCAGAACATGGTGGTTTGCCATGGCCTTTGTTTCTATTGGATTGGAGGGCAGGCTTGTCGAAATGGCGAAGATGGGAGGCGGCAGACCGGCCTTGGCATTTTTTACTGCCCAGGCATTCAACATATTGTGGGTATTGGGACTAGCCTATCTCCTCTTTGGAGGGTATATCTTCCCGGCGCCTGAGGTCCGTTAAAAATCAAAAAGGGTCCATCTATAATGGAGGTACCCTTTATTATGGGGAAGGGAAAGGAGATTATCAAGAGGCTGTTGTAAGCAAGAATTTAACATCTTTGTGAAACCCTGATTTTCAAGGGATTACAAGTTTTTGAACAGACTCTTATCAGTGAAAGGAGGTGAATAAGGATGGCAAAGATAGTCAGAAAAAGTGTTATTGTAGTTCTGGCGGTGCTGCTCGTAGCGGTCAGCGGATATGTATTCGCCCAGGAGAAGTATTCCGATGCGGCACTCAAGAAGATTGACGAGCTCAAGATACTCTCAAGGGATAAAAAGGATATGCCTGAGACCCTGCCAGGTGTCAAGATGATTACAACAGACGAGCTGAAGAAGTGGTTAGATGAGGGAAAGAAATTTATTCTCCTGGACAACCGTGTGCCTGCTGACTACGAGAGGGAGCACATTCCGAGCGCACCCAGGCTTTCACCGGATGATCTGATGGAGAAGGGCCCTGCCTATGCTGCCAAATTTGCGAAGAAAGACGATATCATCGTCGGCTATTGAAACGGTATCAAGTGCTGGCGGTCGCCAGGCGCATTAGTTTTGTTGCAGGACATAGGCTACAAGAACCTTTACTGGCATCGTGTAGGTATCCCTGACTGGATCAAGAAGGGCTACGATACAGTAGAAGGAAAAGAAGCAGGAACATGGAAGAAGAAGTAACCGATGGTTAACAGGCCTCACAGTCCGATATCCATTGGGCAAAGATGGTGAGGGTTGTGAGGTCTTTTTTTGTGCCTTTCGCTATTTTAGTGGTCAAACTTTTTAATTAAAGATGAGAAGAATTGTAACTGAAGTTTTATTGATACTTTTAATTTCCTTATTCCTGTCCATTGTTTTTAATGCAGTATCATCCACGGGGCTAAGGATTTTACCAAAGAAGGCAGAGATCAGGAATGTAAAACTGGTAAAGGTATGCTTTAAATGGCAGCAACAATATCTTTTATATTTAGAATAATAGTTGGAGGGATATTTCTTCTTGCAGGGCTGGCAAAGATTTCTGACCCTGTAAGGTTTCTTCTCACGCTGAGAGAGTTCCAGTTATTTCCTGAAGTGATTATTAGATTTTTAGCAGTGTATCTTCCATGGCTGGAATTTATTCTTGGGCTTTTTATAATATTGGGCATATTATGCTGGACGAGTTCCTTGATGCTTGCCTGCTTGAATGCAGTCTTCACTCTGGCAATTTTATCAGTTATCATCAGGGGTATAGACATAGATTGCGGCTGTTTCGGCTTGCTCGCAGATATTCTGAAGATTCCTGATTCAGCAGACATAAAGGCAGTTATAAGAAATCTTCTTTTTATCGGTATGTGCCTTTATATTTTTTTTGTAAAAGACACGGTGATTTCTATAGAAAATTATGTAAGAGGATATCAAGGAAAACCTTAAATCAAACATTAGAGTGTGGCTGACCAGGATTAAAGAAAATATTGAATCGGGGAATTATAAATTAACCAAAGAGGAGGTTTATATGGCAAAGGCAGTCTGGCATGCAATGGAGACAGCCCATGTCCTGAAAGAACTGGACACAAACTCTCATAGTGGGTTGACTGAAAATGAGATTATAAGTCGCCTTGAAAAGTATGGCTATAATGAATTAAAAAAAGAAGAAAAAGTCTCTCCTTTTACTCTTTTCATAAACCAGTTCAAAAACATCCTCATTATAATTCTCCTTGTAGCAATCGGCCTTTCAGCCCTTATCGGAGAGATCGTGGATGCAGCTATCATAGGGGTAATCGTTATCTTTTGTGCCGTTTTAGGTTTTATCCAGGAATATCGGGCAGAGCGAGCTCTTGAAGCATTAAAGAAGATGCTCTCTCCCACGATAACAGTGTTAAGAGATGGAAAAGAAGAAGAAGTTCCTTCCAAAGAGCTTGTACCAGGAGATGTATTACTCCTTGAGGCAGGGGACAAAATTCCAGCAGACGCTCGATTAATTGAGCTGCATTCTCTAAAATGTGATGAAGCACCTCTCACAGGGGAATCTGTTCCTGTTGGCAAAGATATAAAGCCATTACCTGAAGGTGTGCGTGTGAGTGATAGAAAAAACATGGTCTTTACAGGCACAACTGTCACCTATGGAAGAGGCAAGGGAGTAGTTGTTTTTACAGGTATGAATACAGAGTTTGGCAAGATTGCTGAGGAAGTAACTGCAGTCAAAACCGAAAAAACTCCCTTAGAAAAAAGGACCGATGAGATAGGTAAATGGCTCGGTATAATCGCTCTTGGAATCTGTTTCCTTGTTGCTGGGATTAGCATAGTAAGGGAGGCTTTAGGTGGTAAGATTGATCTGGAGTTCATAATAACACTGGTGATGTTTGCGGTAGCCCTCGCAGTGGCAGCAGTTCCCGAGGCATTGGCAGCCATTGTCACAGGCGCCCTTGCAATAGGTATGCATCAAATGGCTAAAAGAAACGCCCTTGTCAGAAAAATGCCTGCTGTTGAGACACTCGGTTGTACTACCGTGATATGTTCAGATAAAACAGGCACTCTCACAAAAGGAGAGATGACTGTCAGAAAGATATTCACAGGGGGTAGTTTTATAGAAGTCACTGGTGTTGGGTACACACCAGGGGGTGAGTTTAAGGGCTCTAATATCAATGTTCAGAATAATCAATCTTTACGCTTACTTCTTCAGGGAGGACTCTTATGCAGTGATGCGGTCTTAGAGGAAAAAGAAGGCAAATGGTTTATTAAAGGTGACACCACAGAAGGTGCTCTTGTTGTAGCAGCAGTCAAAGCAGGCATCCATCAGGCTGAGATGAGGCTTGAAAACCCGAGGATAGAGGAGATACCCTTCAGTTCTGAGAGAAAAAGGATGACAACAGTTCATCAGATGGAGGCTGGCAAGCAAATCGCATTTATGAAAGGTGCTCCAGAGTTAGTGTTAGAGAGATGCTCTGCCATTATAGATGAGAATGGAACGAGACCTCTGTCAGAGCAAGATAGAGGGAAGATTTTGAAAGCGAATGAGGAAATGGCAGAGAGTGCTTTAAGGGTCCTCGGGATAGCTTACAGAGAGCTACCAGATGCGATTGTGTGTACAGAAGAATGTATTGAATGTAACCTGATATTTCTTGGTCTTGCGGGAATGATAGACCCGCCAAGAGAAGAGGCAATAGAGGCTACGAATGTATGTAAACAGATACATATTAAACCCATAATGATCACGGGAGACCACAAACTCACAGCTGTGGCTGTTGCAAAAGAGATCGGAATATATAATGAAGGCGATATGGTGTTGACGGGAGAAGAGTTAGAGAGGATGCCTGACGAGGAGTTTGAGAAGATTGTCGATAAGGTGACAGTGTATGCCAGGGTGTCGCCAATGGATAAGTTAAAGATTGTGAAGGCATGGAAAAAGAAAGGCGAAGTAGTTGCGATGACTGGCGATGGTGTTAACGACGCTCCTGCACTCAAACATGCAGACATCGGGGTAGCTATGGGTATTACTGGCACTGAAGTGACAAAAGAGGCATCTGATATGGTTTTGAGAGATGACAACTTTGCAACTATTGTAACGGCTATAGAACGTGGCAGGTGGATATACGACAATATAAAGAAATACCTTGCATATCTACTTCAGTGCAATATCACAGAGGTAATCGTTATCGGGGGAATAGTCCTGGCGATGGGACCCGAATTTTTACCCCTTTTACCCGCAGCTATATTATATATGAATCTTGCGACTGATGGACTCCCTGCACTTGCCCTGGGAGTCGCGCCTCCTGATCCAGACATTATGCGGAGACCACCGAGGGACCCGAAAGAGAGCGTCTTTGGATGGGATGTAAAGTCCTTTATATTACGAGCAGTATTGATTGAATGCCCCTTCTTTTACCTACTCTTCTTCCACGAGCTCGCTGATATAACACATGCAAGGACAGAGATTTTCTTCCTGTTTATTATTATAGAGCTTGTTATCGCCCTTAACTGCCGTTCCCTCATATACAGTATCTTCAAGGCACCCCCTCACAAGTGGCTTCTTATAGCCCTTACATGGGAGCTTGTGTTGATAACCGTATTGATCCAGATCCCATCTGTTCAAGAGGCATTCGGCATTACGAAACCTTCGTTCTTCGACCTTGCCATCATCGTCATTTTCGGGCTCATCGTTTTTGTCATCATTGAAGCCACCAAGGTCATACTGAGGCGAAAGATACCTGCGGGGAGAAGGATCACTATTTAAAACTAATTGTTTTTTCTTGTCATTGCGAGGAGTCCCGATTCGCCTCAGGTGGATGGGACGACGAAGCAATCTGACCCGAAAGGTCATTCCGAGTCCTTCGCCTCTTGTCATTCTGACCCCGAATCAAGTTCGGGGGAAGAATCTCAATGGATGGCTCAGGATAAACTCCACGAGGAATCTCACAAGGATTGCTCCGCTCCGCTCGCAATGACTTTCTGTTTACAAACCGAGCATCTTGTGACATGTTTTACACTGCTCAGGAGATTCTGGTAAAGGAGCTGTCTTCAATCTTTTGAGCCTCTCTATTTCCCAGTGATAAGAATATATTTCTTCGAACCTTCTTCCCCTGAGCATAAAACACTTTCTAAACTCACTATATTTTTTATTATTCCATATCGCTTGAAATGGCTCCTTAAAAATATTTCCAAAACTCACTTTTTCAATATGATATTCATTCTCACAGAATATTCTTTTAAACGGTGATGGAAGTGGTGGATAGAGATAGACACAAGGGGATACTTCCCCCTCTACTGATATATAGAGATTTCTGAGAGGATTTTCTTCACACACTGGTACAT
>VGWZ01000099.1 GCA_016873595.1 Nitrospira sp. | reverse complement strand
TCAGCTCCTGAAAAAAGGTCTTTGAGTTTTTCTTTAAATGACTTTGCGACTTCATCCCCGTTTATCTTTGCAAATTCTTCAAGAAGTTCTTTTTGTCGTGGGGTGAGTTTCTTGGGTACATCAATATATACACTTACAATCTGGTCTCCCCTGTTATGACCACCGAGTCTCTGGATACCCTTTCCTTTAAGATGAAATATTCTGCCTGAAGGAGTTCCCGGGGGAATTTTGAGCTTAGAGGTTCCGTCGAGGGTAGGGATCTCGATTTCTGCTCCGAGGCTTGCTTGAGGGAATGTCAGAGGAACCTCACAATAGAGGTCATTTCCATCTCTCTTAAAAAATGGATGTTCTTCGACATTGAGGATTATATAAAGGTCGCCAGGAGGTCCACCATATGTTCCTATCTCTCCTTCATGAGAAATTCTGAGCCTCGATCCTGTGTCAACACCAGCGGGTATCTTAACCGTGATGTTTCTGAATTTTTTTGTCTTCCCGTGACCTTTACAAGTTTTACACGGGTCTGTGATAATTTTTCCTGTACCATTACATTTTCCGCATGTTTTGGCGATGCTGAAGAATCCCTGCTGGAATCTTGCCTGTCCCGTTCCTTTACAATTTGCGCATGTCGAAGGTCCTTTTCCCGGAATCGAGCCTGTTCCATTACATTCAGTGCAGTTTTCCCATCGCGGTATTTCTATAATTTTTTCAGTACCAAAAGCTGATTCTATGAGAGTGAGATCAAGGTCATATCGAAGGTCATTGCCCTTTGTCGGACGTGCTCTCCGTTGACCGGTAAATGTCCCGAAGAAATCACCAAAAATGTCTTCGAATATATCACCAAAGCCTGTGCCAAACGGACTAAACCCAGCTCCAATACCTTCAACAGTACCGAATCTGTCATAGTGAGCTCTTTTTTCAGGGTCACTAAGGCAGGAGTAAGCTTCATTTATTTCCTTGAATTTTTCTTCAGCTTCTTTGTTCCCCTGATTTCTGTCAGGATGGTATTTAAGTGCAAGCTGTCTGAATGCCTTTTTTATATCAGCTTCAGTTGCATCTCTCGATACACCAAGAATCTCATAATAGTCCTTCATTACTCCTTCTTATCCTTGTCAACTTCCTCAAATTCTGCCTCTACAACCTCTTCTTCAGGTTTTTTTGCACCTGATGTGGTTCCAGTTCCAGGAGCACCGGCACCGGCTTGTGCACCGGCAGCCTTGTAAATATGTTCTGCCAGTTTGTGGGATGTCCTTGTGAGATTTTCTGTAGCTGATTTTATTTCAGATACCTCATTACTTGTATCTTTTGCCTTTTTGCATCTTTCAAGGGCATCTTCAATATCTTTTTTCTCCAATTCAGTGAGTTTATCGCTATAATCCTTCAAAGATTTTTCGACTGTATAGATAAGTGTATCTGCCTCATTCCTTGCCTCTGCGAGTTGTTTCTTTCTTTTGTCTTCATCTGAGTGTGACTCTGAGTCACGCACCATTCGTTTTATTTCATCCTCGCTCAGGCCGCTCGATGCAGTGATACGTATAGACTGTTCCTTGCCTGTACCGAGGTCTTTTGCAGAGACGTGAAGAATACCGTTTGCATCAATATCGAATGTTACTTCAATCTGTGGAACTCCACGCGACGCAGGAGGAATACCGATAAGCTCAAAATTACCAAGGAGTCTGTTATCTGTAGCCATCTCTCTTTCGCCCTGGAAGACCTTTATGGAAACAGCGGGCTGGTTGTCAGTTGCAGTGGAGAATATCTGACTTTTCCTTGTCGGAATAGTGGTGTTTCTCTCAATGATTTTTGTAAAGATTCCGCCGAGTGTCTCGATACCTAATGAAAGGGGAGTAACATCGAGCAGGAGAACTTCTTTTACATCTCCCTTAAGAACTGCAGCCTGAATTGCTGCGCCTACAGCAACTACCTCATCAGGATTAACCGTCTTATTCGGTTCTTTACCAAAAAAACTCTGCACTGTTTGCTGTACTTTTGGAGTCCTTGTCTGACCTCCTACAAGCAGGACTTCGTCTATGTCTGATGAAGAAAGATTTGCATCAGATAGGGCATTTCTACAGGGACCTGTTGATTGCTCTATAAAATCTCCAACAAGCTGTTCGAGTTTTGACCTTGATAACTTCATAAGGAGATGTTTAGGTCCTGATGCATCAGCGGTGATGAATGGTAAGTTGATTTCTGTCTCCAGTGCTGTTGAGAGTTCTATTTTAGCCCTTTCAGCGGCTTCCTTCAGCCTCTGTAATGCCATTCTGTCTTTTTTGAGGTCTATACCCTGATCTTTCTTGAACTCTTCGACCATCCAGTCCATAATCCTGAGATCGAAGTCATCACCACCTAAATAGGTATTTCCATTTGTTGATTTTACCTCGATGACTCCTTCCCCGATTTCGAGTATGGATACATCAAACGTTCCACCTCCGAGGTCATAGACCGCGATCTTTTCTTCTTTCTTTTTGTCCATACCATATGCGAGTGAAGCAGCTGTGGGTTCGTTTATAATTCTCAGGACGTTCAGTCCTGCAATCTTTCCCGCATCTTTTGTTGCCTGTCTCTGACTATCATCAAAATAAGCAGGTACAGTGACCACTGCATCTGTTATTGGTTCCCCAAGATAATCCTCAGCAGCCTGTTTGAGTTTTTGAAGAATCATTGCAGAGATCTCAGGTGGAGAATATCCCTTACCTCTTATCTCTACATGGGCATCACCATTCGGTGCCTCGATAATTTTATAGGGAAGTCTTTGCCTTGCATGCTCAACTTGTGGTGAGTTGTATTTCCTGCCCATGAGTCTCTTTATGGAGAATATCGTATTTTCAGGGTTTGTAATTGACTGCCTTTTTGCTATCTGACCAACAAGCCTTTCACCTTTTTCTGTAAAGGCAACAATAGATGGTGTTGTTCTGCTTCCCTCCTGGTTTGGAATCACTACTGTTTCATTACCCTGTACAACTGATACAACAGAATTAGTAGTTCCAAGGTCTATTCCAATTGCTTTTCCCATATCAAGATTCCTCCTCTATGATTTCTATTTGTTCTTCTGTTTTTTCCTGATCTGTAAAAGGTTTTTTAGAAACCGCTGCAAGTGACGGTCTCAATACTTTATCCCAGAGCATATATCCTTTCCTGAACTCCTCTACTACAGTCTTTTCCTCAACGTCATCCCTCTCAACCTGTGTCATGGCATGATGTACTGTTGGGTCAAAGGGTTTACCAGATGCGTCGATAGGACTGAGGCCAAATTTTTCGAGTACCCGATGGAGTTCTTTCAGTGTAATTTCTACTCCCTGCACGATCCCTGTGTTGAGGTCGTGTGAAGAATGTTTCAACGCCATTTCAAGGTTATCAATGACAGGCAGAAGCTCGAAGATAAGACTTTCATTTCCATATCTTACGAGTTCTTCTTTATCTTTATTAATCCTTTTCTTATAATTTTCAAATTCAGCATAAAGTCTTACGTATTTGTCATTTATCTCTTGAAGTTCAGATGTGAGTCGGTCTTTATCCTCATCGGGTTCTTCTTGAACAGTTTCTGTGCCTTCAGCTTCGCTTTCTTCTTTATTTAAAATTGGTTGATCTTCGCTCATCCTGCGTTTTCGCAAAGTTCCCCCTATCTTTCCGCAAGTATTCTTGTAATGAATCTTGCCGTATTATCAACAATATAAATAGCCTTTGAATAGTTCATCCTTGTAGGTCCGATTATGCCAACGACACCGATTGGTCGGTCACCTTCTTTACATGCAGAAACCACAATGCTGAATTTTTTCATCTCATCCATTGAATTTTCCGAGCCAATTATTATCTGAACGCCATCAAGTTCTGAGAGCTTGTCGAGGAGCTTTATTATCGTGTGTTTGTCCTCTATTGCACGTGAGAGTTCTTTTATTTTTTTAAGGTCAGTAAAGTCAGGTAGGTTAAGTACTTCTGAAAGTCCTGATACAAAAAGGTCGCCGTAGAGAAAATAGAAAGCTTCTTGACAGATTTTAAGTGCCCTTGAAATAAGGCGATCACACATAATCTTCTCTTTTGACATCTCTTGTACTACTTTCTGGCGGATCTCATCAAATGTATGTCCGGAGAATTCCGAGTTAAGGTATCCCGCAATCCTGTTGAGATCCTTCTGGGTAATTTCAGCACCAAGCGATATAACCTTATTTTTAATCATTCCTTCATCAGTAAAGAGAATCGCAGCAATTTTATCATCCTTGTATTTGAGGAGTTCAATCTTTTTCAGGGTTGTCACCTCTGGCTTTGGAGACATGGCAATCCCAAGGTAATGGGATAACGTAGAGATGGTTTTTGTGGTCTCGCTAAAAAGGATGTCTATATTGTCCCTCAGGGTCTCAAGTCTTTTATAAAGTTCCCGGAGAGGTTCTTTATGTAAAAAGGCACTTTCTGCTATAAGTGATTCCACGTAGAATCTGTAACCCATGTCTGTCGGAACCCTCCCTGCTGATGTATGGGGCTGTAAGAGGAAGCCCATCTCTTCAAGGTCAGCCATTACGTTCCTGATGGTAGCAGGGGAGAGACCGAAAGAATACCCCTTCGCCACAGTCCTTGATCCTACGGGGTCAGGGAAGTTTATATAATTTTCGACGACCGCATAAAGTATTTTTTTTGTTCTTTCATCCAGCATGATCATGTTTAGCACTCTCAGTGGTTAAGTGCTAATAATTTACCAATTAATTCATTGCTGTGTCAAGAGGGATGGTAATTCAAAAGGGCAGGAATTTTGGCAATTTAAATCCCTTTTTGCCTTTAAACATCTTGAGCATTTTTTTTATTTCAACGTATTGCTTTACGACCCTGTTCACATCCGGGACAGTTGTCCCGCTTCCCATGGCGATTCTTCTTCGTCTGCTCCCGTTAATGATAGCGTGATTCCTTCTTTCCTTTTTTGTCATTGAGTTTATTATCGCCTCTATTTTAATAAGCTCCTTTTCATCTACGTCGATATTCTTCATTTTGTTCACGCCCGGTATCATACTGAGTATATTTTCTAACGGCCCCATAGTACGGAGCTTTTTGAGCTGATCCTTAAGGTCGTCGAATGTAAAAGATTCATCCATTATCGCTTTCTGGAGTTGCTCAGCTTCTTTCTGGTCAAATGATTTTTGTGCGTGTTCTATTAAACTCAACACATCGCCCATACCGAGTATCCTTGAGGCAATTCTTTCAGGGTGGAACGGCTCGAGCATGTCAATCTTCTCTCCCACACCGATGAATTTAATCGGCTTCCCGGTAATCGCTCTTATCGAGAGTGCTGCCCCTCCCCGGGCATCTCCGTCCATCTTGGTGAGTATTATCCCGTCAATACCTATCTGTTCATTAAAGTTTCTTGAGATATTGACCGCATCCTGTCCTGTCATTGCGTCTGCGACAAAGATCACTTCTTTTGGCGGGACTCTTTCTTTTATCTTTCTTAACTCGGTCATGAGTGAGTCATCAATGTGAAGCCTTCCTGCAGTATCAAGTATGACAATATCCCGTGCTTCAATTCTCGCATGTTTTAATGATTCCTCACATAGGGTTACAGGGTCTTTTAATTGTTTCGAATGATAGACAGGAACATCTATTTGAGAACCGAGTGTCACAAGCTGGTCTATTGCAGCAGGCCTCTGCAGATCTGCTGCCACGAGCATTGGTCTTCTGCCTTCTTTCTTGAATATCCGTGCTAATTTTGCAGCAGTTGTGGTTTTTCCTGAGCCATGGAGCCCAACCATCATTATGATGGTTGGAGGATTAGGGGACAGCTGTATCCTGCTGTTTGATTTTCCAAGGAGTTCACAGAGTTCTTCATTTACTATTTTTATTACCTGTTGTCCTGGTGTAAGGCTTTCAAGGATCTCCTTACCTATAGCCTTTTCTTTGATCTTTAGAATGAAATCTTTTACTACCTTGAAGTTGACGTCTGCCTCTAAAAGGACAAGCCGTATCTCTTTAAGAGCACTGTCGATATCCTCTTCTTTTAAAAGGCCTTTCCCTTTTAATTTTTTGAATATGGATTCTAATTTATTACTGAGTGTTTCAAACATTCAGAGGAGTTCCTCGATACTTTTGTTTAAATCCTTTGCAAATTCCGGTTGATATCCAAGGTAATAATTTCTAATTCTCCCCTCCTTATCCACAAGAAAGCTTGTCGGGATACCGTTCACGCTATAGCTTGAGGCTGTTTTTTTGTCTCCAAGAAGTATGTGATAGTTCATTTTATGCTGAACGGCAAATGCAGTTATTTTATTCTTGACATTCTGGCCTGTATCTAAAGAAATGGCGAGTACGTGAAACCCTTTACCCTTATAGTGTTCATACACAGGTCCTAAGTCTTTTATAGAATTTCTGCACAGAGGGCACCATGTTGCCCAGAATTGTAACAGGACCACTTTACCTCTAAAGTCTGCGAGGCTCATCGGGTTTCCGTTGATGTTGTTCAGTGTAAATTCAGGCGCTATTCTTCCAATTTGTGAAGATTCGGGTTTTGCCCCCGCATCGTCTTTTGTTGTGCATGAAGAAAAAGAAAAGATAACAATTAAGGAGAATAGAGTTAAAAAAAACTTCCCGGCTCTTTTTTGACGAGAAAGAAAAAGTCTGATGAGAAGTTTTGTGATACTTCTAAAGATAATAGTTATGTTGAACTCCATTATGAGAGAAGAAGAGATTCTATTTTTTCCTTGAGCTGCTGTTTCGGAACCGCACCTACTATCTGGTCAAGCTTGCGACCATCTTTAAAAAACATAAGGGTGGGTATTCCCATAATATTATATTTACTCGCAATGTCTGGATTTTCGTCAGTGTTTAATTTCATGACTGTCATTTTTCCGGTATATTCTTTTGCTAACTCCTCAACTGTGGGAGCAACAATCCTGCAAGGACCGCACCATGCAGCCCAGAAATCAATCATCACAAGTCCTTGGGACTTGAGCACATCGTTATCCCAAGTAGCTGAAGTGACCTCATGCATACCTTCTGCCATAATTGCCTCCTGTAGACCTCGTGTGTATCAATGTGTAATTACTGCCGAGGTAAGTAATTTAGTAATTATATTTTTAGTAGTGAGACTTTGTCAACATGTTTAACTAACGAAGGTGTTTAA